>JASBVU010000509.1 GCA_029960905.1 Thermoanaerobacterium sp. | reverse complement strand
AACGATATAAATTCTTTAATAGCTCCATACGCAGAAGCATTAATAACACTCGTAGGTCCACCAGATTGTGCAATTAACAAGTTACCTCTGCTCAACTTCATACAATAAATCACCTCAAATTTTGAATATCTCAACATCATAACTATAGCTTTTTTGGCAATATTATATAAACCATAGTGAGAAATCCACAATAATACCAAATGATTTCCCGCTATGGTTTAATATTATACTTTATTTAGCAGAGAATTCTTTATTATCTTTCTGCCCTCTTTTAAATCTTTGATGTATCCTAGGGCCATAAGTTGGACTATCACATTGCCATAGACTGAAGCTTCTACAGGTCCTGTTATGACTTTTTTACCTGCAACATCCGCAGTTAACTTACACAGGAACTTATCCTGTATTCCTCCGCCAACCATATGGATAGTATCTATTTCTCTTCCCACAATATCTTCTATATTGTTTAAGCAATTTTTGTATTGCTCAACTATACCATTGTAAGCAGCTCTCGCTATATCACCGATATCCTGAGGCAACCCCTGCCCCGTTTCTACACAATATTGCTTTATTGCTTCAGCCATATCATCGGGAGCTATAAACAATTTGTCATCGGGATTAATGATAAACTCTTCATGCTCAGCTTTAGATGCCATCTGA
This sequence comes from Thermoanaerobacterium sp., assembly GCA_029960905.1. Classification (GTDB taxonomy): domain Bacteria; phylum Bacillota; class Thermoanaerobacteria; order Thermoanaerobacterales; family Thermoanaerobacteraceae; genus Thermoanaerobacterium. The sequence continues at coordinate 1,266 of JASBVU010000509.1, read as the reverse complement.
CTGATTTCCGAAAACCCTATTTTTATACCAATTGAATTCCAGCTTTGTTTTAATTGTTGAATAATCCACAATCCATTTATATTTTTAAGTAGCCTTATAAAGCCTTCTACTCCGCCTTCATTTGTGAAGTTGTACTTTTTTGTATTTTCATTTATTATAGGACTTTCACTTTCAACACCTAATAGTGACCAAGTACCACAAATCAAATAGGCACTTGAACCGTTTTCAATTGGTGTACCCGCAACTGCTGATGCCGTATCATGGCTTCCAACTGAAATCACAGGAATATCAGATAGTCCTGTTTCTTCTTGAATTTCTTTTGATAGATAGCCAATTATCTTCCCCGGCATCAATATTTTTTGAAAAATGCCTTGCGGTAAATTTAACTTTTTTATAAGATCGATCGCCCAATCCCTTTTTTCAGCATCCAGCATCTGTGATGTTGATGCAACGGTGTATTCACTATATTTCTCATTGGTCAGATAAAAGTTAAACAAATCTGGAATAAATAACAATGTCTTCGCATTATCCAATAATTCTGGACGTCTCATTAAATCACAATACAATTGAAATATTGTATTAAATTCCATAAACTGTATACCAGTAATATTATAAATCTCTTCTAATGGCAATACTTTTTCAACTTTTTTCATTATCCCATTTGTTCTCTGATCTCTGTAATGAATTGGGTTTGAAATTAATTCATCATTTTTATCAAGCAAGCCATAATCTACGCCCCAAGTATCTATACCAATGCCAGATATTCTGATTTTTCTTTTTGACACTAGTTTCAATCCATTTTTTAATTCATGAAAAAGCCTCAAAAAATCCCAATAAAGTGATTGTCCTAGCTTGACTGGCTCATTTGGAAATCTATAAACTTCTTCGACATCGATTTTTTCACCGTCAAATTTCGATAGCATAAGACGTCCACTAGAAGCGCCAAAATCGAAAGCTAAATTATACACAATATCTTTCATTGAAATACCATCCTTTAGCCTTAAATTTCTAAGTCCGATTTTTTATAATTTCTTTTTCATATTCTTTAATGACATCAATCCATGATGTACCAATAGGCACATTTTCGTCCAAACAGTATTTGTTCCAAACGGAGTAAAATGGCAATGTTTTAAATTCCTCCATCAAAGCAAGTCTTGCACCAAAATTGCCTTTGTTTTCTTCTTCTAAAAGTAGATGAACAGGCTCTAATAGTGATATTAATATAGCTTTTAGCGTCGCTCTCGCGCCTATTACCCACGCCATTAT
>JASBVU010000508.1 GCA_029960905.1 Thermoanaerobacterium sp. | reverse complement strand
ATAGATGTACTGCTATGGCCTGTTTCAAAAATATCATGTTTACTTTCATTTCTCTTAGGAAACCCCGACAACCCACCAAATTTCCTCAATGTATCAAAAAGCTCTCGTCTTCCTGTTAAGATCTTATGCACATAGCTTTGATGCCCCACATCCCAGACGATCTTGTCCTTAGGTGATTCAAACACATAATGAAGAGCAATCGTCAATTCAACTACGCCGAGGTTTGACGCTAGATGTCCACCCGTCTTAGAAATATGGTTTATTAAAAAGCTGCGTATTTCACTTGAAAGCTCTTCTAATTCAGCTAAACTGCATTTTTTTATATCATTAGGCGCAGAAATTTTTTCGAGCACAATGCCCACTCACTTTCTATTTTCTATTTTTCTTAGAATTGGATGGAAAAAATTCTATACCTGTATTTTTTTCAAACCAAGCCAAAACTATGCCAACAGCGAAATGATAGATTGGCTTTATACATTCCTAAATTTTTCCCTAACGATTTACCACCAATTGTAATTGCCGATAATATTCCTCCAAAAACTGTCGCATAAATAGTACTTTTAGTGCTAGAAATTGATAACTTAGCAATAATGCTAGTCAAGGCCGCACCAGATACTATTCCGCTTATATCACCGATTATATCGTTGCAAATATTTGTAACAATATTCGCATTTCGTATCAATTTAATCGATTGCTTAGCTCCAAAAACCTTATTTGAAGCCATAGAATGAAAAGGTTCCTCAGTACCTGTTGCAACAGCTATACCAATTATATCAGATAAAACTCCTATTAACACTATGACTAACAATACAAAAAAAGCAATTATTATATTGCTTTTCTTTAACAAAACATCTGATGAAAAATTCAATATCACAGCAAAAACAAAGCTAAAAATAAAGGCATTTATGGTCCACCTGTAATTTATATTAAACTTCTTAGATTTCATTAATAAAATCCTCCTATGTACTGAAGTGGTAGCATATTGAGTAAATTTTGTGGCTTAGGTCCAGCAGGGTTTCCCCTTCAGGCACCAACTGTCGCCATTTGGCGGTTTCCCTTTAAGCCTGAATCTACTTTGTCGCCAAAAGTATGACTGGATTACCACTTAGTCCACACTGTAATCCTCAATATGCCTCCTTCGAGCAGCCTAGGAGCTTTCCTCGACGGTTTGTTAATTCCTATCCTCTTTTGCAACTAAGGTTTCATCAGCAATAGCTTTAACTTAAGAGCTCGTTAAGTTAAAGTTCAGTCTGATAGCCACCTTAATCACTCAAGGCAGGCTACACTACCCACAGCTTTATTACCGCATGGTAGGTTCACCCTATGCCGTAGCATTATGCCACGGAAATAGGTCTCCACGAAAAGGGGGTCAATGCCCACATGCCATTGCAGGTTGCCCCTCTTTTCTTAACTCCCAGCACAAGCCCTCGATTGGGCATCAAAAGCCAGCACCAGGAACTTCATCGATATGCCTTTAACGGATTTTTAGGCCCGTCTTCGGAATTAACAATACCGACTAGGATACTGCACCACTTCATGTCGATATTGATTATAACATTTTTATCTATCTGTATCAAATATAATAATTGTTCAAGTTTTGCTGCTAAGAGCAAAATGTATCATATAAGAACACGCTGTACATATCAATTTAATTTATGCTGTCTTATGCTTTAACTATCTCTCTCTGCCATGTATTTGGTAAGACTTTTTAGAAATTCACCTTTGTCTCCAAAATCGTTTAATATGCTGATTGCTTTTTCAGTTAACTCATTTACAAGATCTACAGAGCGTTGCAGTCCCAGTACACTTACAAACGTTGATTTTCCATTCGCTATATCACTTCCAATATCTTTCCCAAGTTTTGCTTCATCTCCTTGGACATCTAATATATCATCTTTTACCTGAAATGCAAATCCTAAATATTC
>JASBVU010000507.1 GCA_029960905.1 Thermoanaerobacterium sp. | reverse complement strand
CAAATTATTCTTACAGGGACTATTCTACCGTCCGGGCTCAGGTTAAGGTTTTCGATACTCAGGACGATACACGGCCCAAGGCTGTTTTTGAGAGCATACTTCAATTGAAAAATTGATTGGCCTGTATGTTTTTTATTGCTAAATGGAGAGGTGACTTAAAATAGATGCATGGTGACAAGGGTTATTCCCTCGTTGAGCTATTAGCAGCACTTGCCATATTGGCAGTGGTTATAGGGGTAGGGTATTCGATATATCTAATGAGCGTAAAAGGGTATACGCTGGAAGTTAGCAGGGTAGAGGTACAGCAAAACGTGAGGTCAGCCGCTTCATACATTCAAAGGAAGCTTTTGACGGCATCGGAAGATGAAGTATCCATAGAGAAGAGAGATGGTCTAGAAACTCTGAAGGTTAAAGATGAGTGTTTCAATCTTAAAGATAAGACATTGCGGGTAAATTTGGACTGTGAATCGTCGGTGTCGCCTTTCAATCCGTTGGCTGAAGGGATTGAGGAGTTTACCTTTAGAAAGGATGGCAAAAAAGTCGAGGTGACCATAGCAGGAGGAGATCAAGAAAGAGGAGATTACTTTGCTATTACCTTTGAGGTTCTCCTGAGGCGATAAGGGAGAGGTTAATATGGGATTTGGAAATTCCAAAAATGAACTATTTAAAAGATTTTGTTGTATTGTAAATTCTGATGGGTCGGCGTTAATCGTGGCGGTATTGACTTTGATGGTGACTTTTACGCTGGGCACAGCGCTTTTATCGGTCACCGCCTCGAATTTTTATATGGATCAGGCTGAGCATGACTATCAGGCAGCCTATTATATAGCAGAGGGTGCACTGCGCCATCAGATTGAAGCCATGAGACTGCACATGGAAGAGCTATATGCTTCTAGGAACTATGATGATGCAGAAAGTTTCTTTAGGGCTTTTATTGAGGGGCTCCCCGTTAGCACACCTGAATTTAAAGCTGATTTCAACAGGCAGGTTGACGCTTCCGTGAGTGTGTCGTCCGGAAATCGCCAAGGTGATACCATGACATTTACCATTAAAGCTGAAGGTAGTGTAGGCAAGATAAGCAGAAGTTTGAAGGGCAGTGTAAAGATACGTTATGTAAGACAAAGCACAATATTTAGTTATGCATTGTTTTCAAATGGTACAATTGAGGTAAACAATAACGCAGAAGTACACGGGAATATAGCAACAAATACAACCACATCGGGGGGAGTTTTGTTAGATAATAATTCCAAAATAAATGGAGATATTTATATCGGGCCGGGTGGGAATCCTTCAAAGGTGGTTGAAAAGAAGAACAATAGCGTTTTAAACGGACAGATAAAGGTGAGCGATGAAACTACTCAACTCCTTCCTATTATGCTGCCTTCTGATTTGGAAGATAAGGGTGATTTGATAGTCAAGAATAATGATGAGCGATATGTCAGTGACGGGGGAAGGTTTAACAGAATAAAAATTAACAACAATGGGAAACTGGTTGTTTATCTTGATGGCGATACGGTTGTCCGTACTACAACAATGTCTATTGGAAATAATGCTGTTATTGAACTACAGGGGCCAGGGAGGTTGCTGTTATATATAGATAGGGATTTTGACATGGGTAATAATGCAGTTATAAATAATAATGGAAAGCCAAATGAGCTAATTGTTTTATATAGCGGAGATGAAATTACGGTAGTTAACAATGTCTTTTTTAAAGGTGGAATATATGCTCCTTCTGCTACGGTATATATTGGGAACAATGCCAAGGTTATTGGAAGTATTGTAGCAGAAAAGGCAATTCTATATAATAATGCCGAGATGGTCTTCGATAGCGCAGTAAAAGATAGCTATCCAATGCCAATACAGGATTATGAAACTCCGGGAGCAGGTGAGGAGCTATTTACTGTTATCTCTACGGTGAAGAGTAGGTA
>JASBVU010000506.1 GCA_029960905.1 Thermoanaerobacterium sp. | reverse complement strand
TATCAAAAAGCTCAGGAATATCATTAAAAGTATGTACAATGCAGCCTGACTGGTACTTAAAATCGTAATGTGCTATTAATCCTGGGCTTTTTTCAATCCATTGAGGTCTTCGAGCTTTTTTGATATAGATCTCAAGCCATTCCCTATATCTATCAGCTCCCCAATGCCAATCCACTTCATGAATAGCAACAGCATATGGTTGGGAAGTCCAACGCTTATTCGGTAATATCTCAGGATATTTTCTTATAAAAAAGCCCATACCTGGATTATTAGGCCCAAAAGTTTCTGCATGTATTCCTGTAATCGGAAAACTACTATCATATGAGGCTATATATACGCCTTGTGTCTTCTCAAAATAATCCATCCACATCATAGATGCTGCACCACAATAATTAAATTCTCTTACATAAGCCCCATCCTCTTGTCGAGTAAACACACCATCCATTCCATAAATATACTCATAATCCTGCCACTTCCACCTTATAAGTTTTGGAGGTTTCGCAAAATTTTCAACGGGATTAATTATCTTCTCTCCGGCTATATATGGATAAACCAACTCATCATCCATCCAACTTTCACCAATATAAATACCAAATATACATGGAAACATGACATTATTTATTCTCACGTTATCTTCGTTATTAAAAATTTCAATATACCAAAAAGTCTCAGGAGAATTAGAAAAAATTTTAACAGAATACGTAACAGTTATTTTATATAGTCTCTTATTATTAGACATATTTTGCATTAAAATATCTCTCCCTGATAAACAATCAAAAAGCACTTTAAGCTCTTTTTGATCATTTGAAATTTCCTGTATTATAAACTCAGGTTCTGAATCTGGTCCCGGGCCCAAAATAATAGTATCACTATTTTTATTAATATGACTTATTTCTATCTGAAAAGGCATAAACCTATTCTGCCAATGATCTTTTATAAGATTTTCTCCTGTTCTTTTATTTATTAATTCTAAAAGCTCTCCAGTATTTTCATTAAAAGCAAATTCTACATACTTATTTCCAAATCGTAGACGTTTAAACCTTTTTGATAATTTATTTCCCCCTCCATTCCCCAAATTAATGCCCCCCTTGCAGTCAACTATTTATCTTATTCCTTTATATTTTATTAAGCCTAGTAAAAATGAGTTAAATATATAAACTTTACCAAATCAACATGAGAATGTTTTATAACCTTTATATTTACAGTCTTTAAATTGCTTGCAATGCTAATATATAGTACAGCATAGCGTCCATACTCATTTTAATTTATAATCTTATGAGCAAGGACGCCATGCTTAGCAAATTTTATTTATTCAATACGTTAAAAACGACTCATTTTTTATTTGCAAGAAATTCATCTAATTGTCTTTGAGCTTCTTTCTGAATATCTCTAATCCCAGCCGCTTCAAGTTCTGCTATTAATTTTGGCACTTCAACCTCAGGATTCACTGCACCAGTAAGGAGGCCAGACGAATATTTTGATATAACATTTTTACATGCTGCAACCTGGCTTTCAACAGGCGTTATATCAAACGAAAAACCGATCGCCTCAGAAGCAATAGCGTTTTTGTATCCTTCGAAAATAACCTTCCACATGTTCGGATCTACGTCTACCCCTTCTGCTGCCTCTGGCGTACTTAGTTCATAAGAACCTTGTGCAAATGCCCATGGTGAATATCGTTGACGACCACGCTCAGTGCGGAGAACAAGCCCTCTGTCAGTATAATTCCAATGTACACCTTCTATACCATATCTTAGTATATCACGATATTCTTTATTTGTGTTGACTAATTCTAAATATTTTAATGCCAAGTCAATATGAGGAGATTTAGCATTAATAGCGTTCATAGCACCTCTTATAGATGTAGTAGACAAAAATGGGCCTTCAAATTTCGAAATAACCTGTACGTAACCATCCCGCGCACTCCATAT
>JASBVU010000011.1 GCA_029960905.1 Thermoanaerobacterium sp. | reverse complement strand
GTGATGTTTAGGATTATATTGATAAAAAAATTTGGATTAAATAACGAGGGTATTGTATTTTATAATAATGAATACGGGAAGCCTTTTTTGAAGGATAAAAGCATATTTTTCAGCATATCTCATTCATGTCAATGGGTATCTGTAGCTGTTGATAGAAAAAGCCTCGGCATAGATGTTGAGAAAATTAGAAATGTCAACTTAAATGTGGCTAAACGTTTTTTTTCACGTGATGAGTTTGAAGACATGATAAAATCTCCTGATAAAATAGATTATTTTTTTACTCTTTGGACTTTAAAGGAAAGCTATGTAAAAGCATTAGGAATGGGTCTACATATACCGTTAAGTTCTTTTACGATAAAGATTGGTGATGAAATTAAGCTTTTAAGTGAGAAAAATAGTAAATACTATTTCAGACAGTTTTATGTGGATGATGGCTATAAAATGGCTGTATGTGCTGAAGATGACGAGTTTCAAGAAGATGTTAACATAATAAATCTAAATGATATTTTTGATTTTATATAAGATATGGTATAATTTAGAAAAAAGAGAGGTGATGTTATGCAAAAACCAGTTGAGCTTACATACAGATCTAAGACATTGAGAGGAATGATGCACATTCCTGATAACGCAAGCGGGAAAGTACCAATGGTAGCTATATTTCATGGCTTTACTGGCAATAAAGTTGAGTCCCATTTCATATTTGTAAAGTTGTCGAGAGAGCTGGAGAAGGCAGGCATTGGCAGCGTCAGATTTGACTTTTATGGATCTGGAGAAAGCGACGGAGATTTTGTAGACATGACATTCAGCAGCGAATTGGAAGATGCAAGAAATATAGTAGAATTTATTAAAAATCATCCTGCGACAGATATTAATAATATAGGCATATTAGGCCTTAGCATGGGTGGAGCGATAGCTGCAATTATTGCAAATGAGTATAAGGATATCGCAAAATCATTAGTATTATGGGCTCCTGCTTTCAACATGAGAGATATAGTTGAACTTCAATTGCAAAGTGAGGCTGGAAATCTGCTTAGCCAACACGGTTTTGTAGACATAGGAGGTCTTGCTTTAGGACAAGGTTTTGTATCTGATATGATCAACATAGATATTTTCCAGTCTGCAAAAGGATATGACAAAGATGTACTTATAATTCATGGGACAAAAGATGAAGCTGTTCCATATACGGTATCTGAGGAGATTTTAAAGACAGTTTACAAAGAAAAAGGTTTTAGAGTATCAATAGACGGCTCAGATCATACGTTTAATAGGCTTGATTGGCAACAAAGAGCCATAGATGAATCCGTAGCCTTCTTGAAAGAGAAGCTAACATAAAAGGGCCATTTGTAGGCCCTTTTAAAATTACTTTTTCGCTACAAGTTTTACAATGTTCAATATTACCTCCACTGCTTTTTCGATAGCAAAAGTAGGTATGTATTCGTATTTGCCGTGGTAATTGTGACCACCGGTAAAGATGTTAGGAGTAGGAAGGCCCATGTATGAAAGCCTTGCTCCATCTGTTCCTCCTCTTATTGGGGAAATATTGGGCTTGACGCCAGCAAGCTCCATGGCTTTTACTGCTATGTCCACTACGCTCATATCTTTTTCTATTATTTCCCTCATGTTGTAGTATTGGTCTTTTAAGTCTATTTCAACAGTGTTTTTGTCGTATTTTTCATTTAAGTTGTTGATTAAATTTATCAAGTAATTTTTTCGGTTTTCAAAGTTTTCTTTGTCGAAATCTCTTATTATGTAGTGCATGTGGGTTTCTTCTACATTTCCATCAAAATTGGTCAGATGATAGAAGCCTTCATATCCCTCTGTATTCTCAGGTGTTTCTTCAAGTGGAAGCATGGAAGCAAGTTCTACTCCAATCAACACGGAATTTTTCATTTTGCCTTTTGCCATACCTGGATGAACATTTCTGCCGTGTATGGTTATTTTGGCTGATGCAGCGTTAAAATTCTCGTACTCTAACTGTCCAATGCTTTCACCATCGATGGTATATGCAAAGTCTGCTCCAAATTTCTCTACATCAAACTTATCAGCACCTCTTCCAATTTCTTCATCTGGTGTAAAGCATATTTTTATCGTGCCATGCTTTATTTCGGGGTGTGAAATAAGATATTCACAGGCTGTGACGATCTCTGCAATGCCTGCTTTATCATCGGCACCTAATAGTGTTGTTCCATCTGTTGTAATCAATGTTTTTCCAATGTATTGTTTTAACTCTGGGAAATCATTTGGCGACAAAACTACATTCAGCTCTCTATTCAGGATTATGTCTTTTCCATCGTAATTTTCTATTATCTGAGGATTTACATTCTTTCCTGACATATCAGGGCTTGTATCCATGTGTGCTATAAATCCTACTACGGGTACTTCAAAATCTACATTTGATGGTATTGTGCCCATTACATAGCCATTTTCGTCTACAGATACATCCGTAAGACCTATGGATTTCAACTCGTCAGATAAAACTCTTGCAAAAGCCATTTGACTTTCTGTGCTGGGACATTTCGAAGAGTTTTCGTCCGATGTTGTTTCATATTTTACGTACATTAAAAATCGTTTAACTGCAGTTTCCAATATTACCCCTTCTTTCATGAAATTTTCTATAATTTAATTTTATCACTTATAATAAATTTTTAAAAGAAATTAAGCCTGGAACTCCAGGCTTAATAAAACTCTACCAGAAGGTGGTCATCAAAACTTTTCCCAATGGATTACGTCTTGCAATGATTTTTTGTTTCTTGGGGATGGATTGTCCTGACTGTATCCTAATGGAATGATAGAAATCATCCTTAGATTAGAAGGAACGTTTAGCCGTGCATTAATGTCATTTTCGTAACTGCGGTCATATCCAGCGACCCAGCATGAAGAAATGCCGTGTGCCTTTGCTGCTAACATGATGTTTTCTGTTGCGGCTGATCCGTCTTCCAGATGATGTCTATTGTCCCTGTCGCAGTATACTACAACACATGCTGCCGCATCTTTTATAAATTTGCCGTATGTAGCCTTTTCCGAAATAAATTTAAGAGTCTCTTTGTCAGTCACAACGACAAAATGCCATGGTTGAGCATTGTTTCCTGACGGAGCTAATCTTCCGCAATCGATGATGTCCTCTAAAATATTTTTTGGTATCGGTTTATCTTCAAAAGTTCTAACAGCTCTTCTTTGTTTTAATACTTCTATTGCATCCATTTAAAACGCCTCCATCTATATTATAACCACAATAAATTTGATTTCAAAATTTATAAAATATTTATTGACGTCAAACCATCATTATGTAAAAATAATAGTAAAGATAAGGGGGAGATATGGGATGGGTAGTATTGAAGGCAGAATCGGCGGCGTCTTTGCAGGATATGACATATATGCGCTTGTAGAAGACGGAAAAGTTGACGGGAGAATCGGAGGTTCATTGATTGGAGACGATATAAATATAAAGTATTCTTTGACTGATGGCACCATCAATGGTAGATTTGGAGGAGCGATTTTTGGAAAAGACATATCAGGCAACATTGGAAGTGATTTTGTAGATGCCAGGATTGGCGGAAGCATCGACGGACACGATCTGAAACTGAAATGGGACGGCAATACAGTTTATGGCAGGTGTGGAGGTGCTGTAGGCGGTTTTGATGTTCTTATAAATTTCCAAGGATCTACTGCAACAGGTAGATTAGGAGGTACAATTGATGGATTTGACGTTGAGTGCCAGTGCGTAGATGTAGAGCCTATGATCTCAGCAGTTATAATTGCGTCAGCGTATTACTTATATAAGAAGCAGCAGAATAAGAATCATTCAGGTTGAATTAAGTAAAAATAATTTATGGGAGATGAGATTATGTCGAGGCTTAAATACATCATTGAGCTTAAAGAATACTATGGTTCGGATTTAAAAAGAATAAATCACGCATTGAAAGTGCTTAATTATGCTGACAGGATTGCTTATGGTGAGAATATTACAGATGAAAAAACGAAAAAGGTTATATATATAAGTGCAATTTTGCACGATATTGGCATCAAAAAGGCTGAGGAAAAGTACGGCAGTTCATCTGGTAAATATCAGGAAATTGAAGGACCACCGATTGCAAGGGAGATGATGTTAAAAAATAGTGAAGACGAGGATGTTATAGATAGAGTCTTATACATTATAGGCGGTCATCATACGGCGTCTAAAAATGATGGGATTGATTTTCAGATAATATGGGAGTCTGATCTTTTAGTCAATATTGAAGAAGATGAATTGTACAAAGATAAAGAAAATATAACAAATATTATTGAGAAAAATTTCAAGACACATACAGGCAAGACAATTGCAAACGATATGTTTCTCAGCTAAAGCTTGATAATGTGCATTATATGGTATAAAATATGAAATGTAAAAAAAGATTGGAGGTTTACATATGACAAATGTATTAAACTTTGATTATTCAAATGCATTAAACTTTGTCAATGAGCACGAAATAGCATATCTTGAGAAGCAGGCGCTTCTGTCGTTAGATATGGTGCTTAATAAGACAGCTCAGGGAAGCGATTTCCTTGGGTGGGTTGATTTGCCTAGAGATTATGACAAGGAAGAATTTGCTCGCATTAAAAAAGCTGCAGAGAAGATAAAATCAGATTCAGATGCACTTGTGGTAATCGGCATCGGTGGTTCGTACTTAGGTGCGAGAGCAGCGATTGAAATGCTTACACACTCGTTTTACAATGTTTTACCACAATCTGTTAGAAAAGCGCCAGAAATATATTTTGCAGGAAACAGCATAAGCTCTACATATCTTCAAGATTTGTTAGAAATATTGGAAGGCAAAGACGTCTCTATAAACGTCATATCAAAATCTGGCACTACTACAGAACCGGCTATAGCTTTTAGAGTTTTCAGAGATTTTCTAGAGAAAAAATACGGAAAAGAAGAAGCAAAATCAAGGATATATGTTACAACAGACAGGCAAAAAGGTGCACTTAAGAAACTGGCTGATGAAGAAGGGTATGAGACATTTGTGATTCCTGACGATGTAGGCGGAAGATACTCAGTCTTGACGGCTGTAGGTTTGCTTCCTATAGCGGCTGCAGGCATTGATATTGATGAAATGATGAAAGGTGCATACGAGGCATCTTTAGCCTTCAAAAAGCCAGACATCAAAGAAAATTTAAGTATGCAGTACGCTGTGGTAAGAAATGCTCTTTACAGAAAGGGAAAATCAGTTGAGATTTTAGTCAACTATGAGCCTAGGCTTCACTACTTTTCAGAGTGGTGGAAACAGCTTTACGGAGAAAGTGAAGGAAAGGATCATAAAGGCATTTATCCGGCATCAGTGGATTTTTCAACGGATTTGCACTCAATGGGACAATTCATTCAAGATGGAAGCCGAATAATGTTTGAGACTGTCATAAATGTTGAAAGACCACTTAAAGAAATAACCATAAATGAAGACAAGGATAATGTAGATGGACTTAATTTCCTTGCTGGAAATACGATAGATTTTGTAAATAAGAAGGCTTTTCAGGGTACAGTGCTTGCTCACAATGATGGCGGTGTGCCAAATCTAATAGTAAATGTGCCTGAAATATCTGCTTATAATTTTGGATACCTTGTATACTTCTTTGAAATGGCTTGCGGTATAAGCGGTTACTTAAATGGCGTCAATCCATTTGATCAACCAGGTGTGGAAGCGTACAAGAAAAACATGTTTGCTCTTTTAGGTAAACCTGGCTATGAGAAAGAAAAAGAAGAGTTAGAAAAGAGGCTAAAAAGATAGTTATGAGAGATATGCCGATTGGCATATCTTTTTTTGTTGGAAAGATTTCATGTATAATATAATAAAGTGAGAAATATTTTTGGATGGTGATGAAATGGAAGTAGGTATATCGACGGCTTGCTTTTATCCTGACTATCTTACTGAAGAGACGATCCCGATTATAGCTAAAATGGGCATAAAGACAGTCGAAGTTTTTTTAGAATCATACAGTGAGTATAACGAAGGTTTTTGCAAAGCTATGAGGGATGATTTAGATAGATATGGTATCGAAGTTAATTCTATACATGCCATAGGAACTCAGTTTGAACCGCAGCTTTTTTCAGCAACTGAAAGACAGAGGAATGATGCCTCAAAGATGCTTATAAAAGTCTTGAAGGCTGCAAAGATACTTAGAGCAAAGATTTACGTTTTTCACGGGCCTGCCGTTAAAAAGGATACGACGCCTATTGTTGATTTTGATAAGATCGCTAAGCATGTGGACTATATAGCTGACACAGCAGGAGAATATGGAATTAAGTTTTCTTGGGAAAATGTCTATTGGTGCTGGTTTTCGTATCCGGAATTTGCCACATACTTAAGACAAGTTGTGAAAAGCAAAAACGTGTATTTTACTTTAGACATAAAGCAGGCGATGAAAAGCAAGAAAGATCCATTTGAGTACTTAAAAGCAATGGGAAGACGATTAGCAAATGTCCATCTTTGCGATTACGATGATGGAGGCAATTTGTACCTGCCTGGCAGAGGAAATTTTAATTTTGAAAAGTTGTCAAGAGAGCTTAAAAATATTGATTACAAAGGTCCTGTAATAATGGAAGTGTACAGAAATAATTATAGAGAACAGCAAGAGATTGTTGAAAGCATTGATTTTTTAAGGTGCATCTTTGAAAAATGAAATAGAAACTTTTACTTATGACATCATTGGAAGCAATAATTTTACAAATATTTCACATCAGGCTATCTATTGCTTTTTTGCGAAAATATTCGAGTATGAAATTTTTAAAGTCGTTAGCTGCCTCTGATAAATAACGATCTTTTACCCATGATAGCCATATTGTTCGTTGACAGATTGGATCTTCTATGTGTAGTTTTCCTAATGATTCTGTGTTTGGTCCATCCCACCAATAAGCCTGAATAAAAGCATTTCCAAATCCGGATTTTACAAGGCTGCATATTACTTCAGCATTATTACTTTCAAATGCGATGTTAGCTGTGAATCCAGCTTTAAGGCAAAAATCGTTTGTTAACTCCCGAAGTCCACACTCTGTTGTCATACAGATGAATGGTTCATTTGCTATTTCACTTAATTGTATGTTCTTAAGCTTAGCTAGACGATGTCCCGGTGGCACAGCTAGAAAGATCTCTTCATTGATTAGAGGCTCACAATGAATTTCGATTTTGTTAATAGGCATGGAAGAAATACATAGATCGAATTCACCATTCATAAGGCGTTCTTCTATTTCTAGCTGATGTGATACTTGAAAAAGCCGAAACTTGACATTAGGATTGTACTTTAGGTATTTGCTAAATAGATTAGGTAATAGTCGCGATGTGGTAGCACCAACTGTAACACTACCACATTCAAGTCCAGCTAAATCTCTGATTTCACGCTTTCCTTCTTCTAATTCTTTTAATATTCGTTCAACTCTTTTTAAGAATATTTTACCAAATTGATTGAGTTTTAAGCGCTTCCCTTGTCGTTCAAATAAAGGAACTCCTACATCAGATTCTAAGCGTGCAATTGTTTTGCTGAGAGATGGTTGTGCAACATGAAGTTCTTCTGCTGCGCGCGTTACATTTTCTAACTTTGCAACAACTTGAAAATATTTTAATTGCAACAACTCCATGGTGGATTGTTTCTCCTTTATATCTTAAAAGTTATAATATTATAATCAATTATATATTTAAATTTATAAGCAGTCAATGGTATAATGGTAAATAGTTTATATGAATATATGGTTTTGAACTAGGAGATGATGATTGATGGAAATTAATTTAATAATGAACTTTCAAGAAGCATCAATTTGAGTAATATATTCATAATAGGAGGGACATCGTAAGATCATGGATAATCAAGAATTATTTACTAAAAATTTTTTCATTGATACTGTGGCAAACTTCCTAATTTACATAGTATTTTATCTATTATTGGTAATAACAGCACCTTATGCAATGGAGAATTTACATGCAACGCCAAGTGAAGCTGGGCTTGTATCAAGTATTTTTATACTAGGGTCGCTTTTAGCCCGTGTTTTTACTGGTAAGTTTATAGAGCAGGTTGGCAGGAAAAAAATGATATATATCGGGTTAATTTTTTTCTTAATAACGACATTACTGTATTTTCCTGCAACTAATTTATCATTTCTTTTTATCGTGCGCTTTTTACATGGCATAGGATTTGGAATTTCTGCAACATCAGCACAAACTTTTATTGCTAATATTGTCCCAAAAGAGCGGAGAGGGGAAGGAATTGGCTATTTCATTGCTTTTAGTTCTACTATAGCTTCAGCTGTAGGTCCATTTATAGGTATGTATTTGAATCAACATGGAAGTTTTAAAACAATCTTGATTCTATGCTTTATTGTCATAGCTGCAAGCTGTATTGCCATGATATATTTAAAACTGCCTGAAGTGAAACTAACAAAGGAACAATTGGCTGACATGAAAAAATTTGCTTTAAGTAATTTTATTGAGTTTAAAGCGCTTCCGATTGCAATTATTAGCATATTCGTAGGAGTTTGTTATTCAAGTATTGTCAGTTTCCTTGCATCTTATGCACAAAAATCAAATTTAATCAGTGCAGGTAACATCTTTTTCATTGTATATGCTTTATTTCTTTTAATTTCTAGGCCCGTAGCTGGACGTATGTTTGATCAAAAAGGTGAAAATTCTGTCATGTATCCATCATTTTTATTGTTTGCGATCGGACTGGCTATCATCAGTCAGGCTCATCAAGGTCTAATCCTTTTATTGGCCGCTGCCTTCGTAGGGTGTGGATTTGGAACATTCTTGTCTAGTGCTCAGGCTATTGCTGTTAAAGTTTCATTACCCCATCGTATGGGTTTAGCCACGTCTACTTTCTTTAGCTTCTTGGAAGGAGGTATGGGATTTGGCCCATACTTTTTAGGGCTTTTGATTCCTAAGATAAATTATAGAGGTTTGTATGCAGTTATGGCAGTATCAGTAATCGCCTGTATGTTTTTATATCACTTGCTGCACGGGAAAAAAGTAAAATCTGAAGCATATAACAGTATTGAGGACGCTGAATAAGATCATTATTCAGCTCCTATTTGATTATAAAATCCTATTTTATTACAGTATTGATTTCAGGCACCATTTGTTTAATTCCATTAGAATCTAGTGCAATGCCGTAGCCATACGCCAGCGTAGAAAAATTCAGTTCAGCTTGTTGTAATGGCATGCCTTTAATAGTGACGTTTTTAAGCTCTCCTGTTCCTACACCTCTTTTAGCACATTGAAACAAGTAGTTGACTCCTTGAGGCATAAGTCCAAACATTCTGGCACCTACTGTATCTGTTGCTACAGGGTCTGTTCCTGCTATTATCATGTTTGCATTGACTACTTTGCCTTCGGATGGTCCTGTACCTATCATCGCCTCTTGACCACTTAATATCGTAAGATCTATAGATATTTTTTCAGCCATAGCTCTTATGAAATTGTGAAGATCATCGTGTATGCCTAAATTTTTTTTAGGAAATCCGTGTATTTCTGCAGGAGGCCAGCTTAAGGCTATGTTTTTGATTCCAAGTGATACTGTGGCTTCTTCATGCATTTTCATTTGAGTGAATGAAATTAGTACATCCATTTTTTCATAAAGCTCATTTACTTTTGTGGATTTTAAAAAACAGTCGTCAAGTAGCAATTCTACGTAAGGACCGTAATTTAGATCTACAAATTCGACGCCTTCTTCTAAAATGACTTTATCAAATCCATTGTCAGATAAAACTTTAGGTGTAGGATCTCCACCAGAGCCGGCAGCAATCACAATCCTTCCAGGATTTTTGGATTTTACGTATCTTATTAAAGCCCTTAATGTGTTTGGTCCGACTATTGTTCCGCTTTGAGGCGGCTTGCTTTTTACAAGATTAGGAGTTATTACTACACTATTGCCTGCTTCAATTAGATTTTGCAAAGGAAGCAAGTTTAAAGCGGTATTTAAGTTTTGTATCTCATCAGGTCCTGATGCTATTGATACTACTGGTTCTACAATTTTTCTGTACCTCATAAAATCACCTCATATATATGATTTGCAATTTCTTAAAAATTAAAATAATCTATGCAAAATATCCTAAGTAATTTTAATATTTCAACAAATATTTCATTGACAATTGTACCTGCGGACGGTATCATATAATTTAATAAATTAATATAGTAAACTCTTATCAAGAGTAGCGGAGGGACTGGCCCTATGAAGCTCGGCAACCGGATATCACGGTGCCAATTCCAGCAGCATATCGCTGAAAGATGGGAGCAAAAATATCTCTTCTTTTGGCGAAGAGGTTTTTTTATTTTTAAGGAGGGATTGTTTTGCTAAATTCTGAAAACTTATGTCAAAAGCTTAAAAATCGCAAATTCATCATAACTGTGGAGATATCAACGCCAAAAGGAGCTGATATTTCAAATTCTATTGAAGAAGCGAAAAAATTATATGGAATAGCAGATGCTTTAAATATAACTGACTGTCCTATGGCAAATATGAGAATGAGCCCTATTGCATTGGCACACCTTTTGCAAAATCATCTAAATATAGAGACCATATTTCACTTAACGTGTAGGGACAGGAATCTTATTGGACTTCAAGCAGAGCTATTGGGTGCGTATGCTCTTGGAGTTAGAAATATCCTTGCGCTTACAGGAGACGATCCAAAGCGGGGCGATGTGCCACAGGCAACCGGCGTGTATGACGTAGATTCTGTAGGTCTTGTGAAGATAGCAAAGTCGCTAAACGATGGATTTGACTACAGTGGAAATAAGTTGGAATCATCTACAAATTTCTGCATAGGCACCACGGCAAATCCAAATGATTTAAGACCTGAATCAATAGAAAAATTAAGGGCGAAAATAGAAAGTGGAGCATCTTTTGTCCAGACTCAGCCTGTTTACGATGAGGTGATTTTGTCCAGATTTCTTGATGCTGTAAAACAGTTTGATATTCCAGTTTTAGTTGGAGTATTGCCGCTTAGAAGCTATAAGATGGCTGTAAACTTAAACGAAAAGGTGCCTGGCATAGAGATACCTGAAAAAATCATAGACAGGTTAAAAAACGGCGAAAAAGGTGAAGGGACAAAAATTGCAATAGAGTTTATAAATAAGATAAAAGATAAAGTAGGTGGTGTTCATATTATGCCACTTGGCAAGACGGATATGGTAGTTGACATTGTAAATGGTATAAAAAACGCAGGACAAAATGATATTGAAGAAGTATTGTAGTTATCATGAGGAGATGTTGCAGTTGGATATTTTTAATAATCTAAAGAATAGCGCAATCGTCTTTGATGGAGCAATGGGCACTATGCTCCAGAAAAAAGGCCTTAAAACTGGAGAATGTCCAGAGTATTACAATCTTTCACATCCGGATATAGTATATGAAATCCACAAATCGTATATAGATGCGGGAGCCGATGTGATTGAGACAAATACATTTGGTGCCAATAGAATAAAATTAAAATCTTACAACCTCTCAGATAAATTGCCTGAAATAGTCAAAAGTGCAGTACAGATAGCCAGAAAAGCTGCCGGTGATAAAGCTGTTGCCCTTTCTATGGGACCTATTGGTGAACTGATGGAGCCATTTGGCAAGCTTACATTTGACGAAGCTTACAATGCGTTTGCTGAGGTTGCTGTAGAAGGGAAAAAAGCTGGTGCTGATTTGGCGCTTATTGAGACTATGTCAGATATATTAGAAGCGAAGGCGGCTATTCTTGCTGTCAAAGAGAATACTAATTTAAAGGTAATTTGCACCATGACGTTTCAAGAGGATGGAAGGACGCTTATGGGTACAGATCCCGTTACAGCAGTAATAAGCCTTCAGGGACTTGGCCTTGATGCCATAGGCGTAAATTGCTCTACGGGACCTGACATGATGGCAGACATAGTAAAAAAGATGGCTGAAGTTTCAAGAATACCAATTTTAGCACAGCCAAACGCTGGGATGCCTCATTTGGAAAATGGAATGACTCTTTACAACATTACAAAGGAGCAATTTGCTATTGAGTCAAAAAAGCTTTTAGAATGCGGAGCATCTATTGTTGGCGGTTGTTGTGGGACAACCCCGGAATTTATTAGGCTTTTGAAAGCTGAAGTACACAGTACAGAGCAAAAATCTGCCGTGAAAGAATACACAGCAGTTTCATCAAATACAAAGACCATTTTTATAGGTAGCCATTATCCAGTGTGCGTAATTGGCGAAAGGATAAATCCTACAGGCAAGAAGAAATTGAGTGCGGCTATCAAAGAAGGCGATTTTAATATAATTTACGATGAAGCTATATCACAGGAAAAACTTGGAGCAAGCGTACTTGACGTAAATATCGGTGTGCCAGGGATAAATGAAGAGGAATTGATGCCCAAAATCGTTTCTCAGGTACAGAATATCGTCAACGTACCATTGCAGATAGACAGTAGCAATGTAAAGGCGATCGAAAAAGCAGTTAGGATAGTCAGAGGTAAACCTATTATAAATTCCGTCAGTGCAAAAGAGAAAAGCTTACGAGAAGTACTGCCTATTGTCAAAAAATACGGTACAAGCGTTATAGGACTTACCATAAGTGATGATGGTCTTCCTAAAGATGCCGATGAAAGGCTAAAAAATGCTGAGAAGATTGTAAAAGCTGCTTTAGACTATGGAATATCGAAAAATGACATAATAATTGATTGTATTGCCCTTACAGTGTCCTCTGAACAAACGGCAGCAATGGAAACATTAAAAGCTATTAATCTTGTAAAAACTAAGCTTGGAGTAAGCACTGTTATAGGACTTAGCAATATATCTTATGGTTTGCCTGAGCGGCAATTTATAAATACTGCATTTCTTGCAATGGCAATATCATACGGCTTAGATGCTGTTATAGTCAATCCAAATGATAAGATAACAATGGATATATTAAACGCTTCAATGGTCTTATCATCAAGAGATAAAAGATGTGAAAAATATATAAATACATATAAGAAAGATGATGCGACAAATAAGACATCAGTATTATCTATAGAGAAAAAATCAGACGATAATACAAGTGAGATGCTTTACAGAAATATATTAGAAGGTAAAAAGGCTGATATAGACAAATTGGTGCAGCAGTTGCTTGATGATGGAATAGAGCCTTTAGCGGTAGTTGACAATACTATAATACCAGCGCTTAAAGATGTAGGAGATAAGTATGACAAAGGGATATATTTTCTTCCACAGCTTTTAAATTCAGCAGAAGTTGTTGAAAGCGCTTTTAAGGTTTTAAAGGAAAAGATGCCTAAAGGGATGGGATCTAAAGGTAAAATAATATTGGCAACCGTTGAAGGCGATATACACGATATAGGGAAAAATATAGTAAAAGTGCTACTTGAAAATTACGGCTATGAAGTTATAGATCTTGGGAAAGATGTCAAACCGTCTACAATCTTAGATGAAGTAAAGAGGACAAATGCAAAACTTGTAGGCCTCAGCGCATTGATGACGACTACGCTAAATAATATGGAAAAGACCATTAAAGTATTGAGAAGTTTAAGCGACATAAAAATAATGGTAGGTGGTGCTGTTCTTACAAAAGATTACGCATTGAAAATCGGAGCTGATTATTACGGCGCTAATGCACAAGAAGCTGTAAGGATAGCAGATAAAGTGTTTAGTGAAATAAATTAAAGCCGGGATACCCGGCTTTTAGAATATCTTTTTGATTCTTAGATGTTCTTGTACAAGATCTAAAGTCTCTCCGAATCTCTGGAAGTGTACAATTTCTCTTTCACGAAGAAATCTAAGCGTATCTTTTACACAAGGGTCATCTGTAAGATTTATGAGGTGTTCGTACGTTGCTCTCGCCTTTTCTTCTGCCGCCATATCTTCATGGAGATCTGCGATTACATCTCCTTTTGCCTGGATATATGCAGCACTCCATAGCATACCTGTTGTATCGCTGTAAAAAAGAGCTCTATCGTGTTCTGTGTACTGTTCTCCAAGGCCTTCTCTTCTAAGCTCTTCTACTGGTACGCCTTTTAACAGTTTAAGGACCAATGTAGCGATTATCTCTAGGTGACCGAATTCTTAGGTTCCAATATGTTAT
>JASBVU010000505.1 GCA_029960905.1 Thermoanaerobacterium sp. | reverse complement strand
CTCCTGTGTGGCCATTATAGGTTTTCCCTTCTGTCTTTGAAAATGTATCCCATATGGAAGGAGTCCTCCCGTCTTCATTTACAGCTCCTTCAATTTGGTATGATGACGTAGCAGTTCCCCAAAGAAAATCTTTTGGAAATTTTATCAATATTATCACTCCTATCTTTAATGGTAATTGTTGAAACTTTTTTACTTTATATATTTGCTACTAATTGAGTAATGTCAAAAACTTCAACACTCTCGGGTTTTTGTGAAAATTTTACTTCATATTGTTTACCTGGCATCATATTTAAACAATTGTCAGATAAATCTATATCATTTTCGGGTTCTATAAACACTCCAAATGCTGGAACATCTGTTGTTAAGACTATTAAATCATTTTTTATTTGATAATTAATTTTGGGTTCTATTAAACTTAAATTTCTAAATTTATCAAACACTTTATAATTCTCATAAATCTTGCCATCAGCAATTATTTCTACATATATAACACTATCTAGTAGTTCTCCATTTTTCTCTACTGGCAATGTACACCCCGGTATTGCTATAGGCATTTCCTTTACACTGTACCCAATATTTAATTCCTCAATTTTATAATGAGCTATTTTTGTAACGTCATTTGCTATTAATCTCGTTTTTAACTGTTTCTCTGCAATTTTTTCACCATTTAGTTTGAAAACTTTTATAGTTACCTCTACTTCTTTATCATGCACCAAATCACTTATGCCATAGATTGTGATACCCCCATCTTCCTCTTTTATGTATGGTAAAATTTCTGCATAAAATTTCTTTGAATAGTGATACAATGCTTTTTTCCTCTTGTAATAATCAATACAAGACCAACTCGCTACAGGCCAGCAGTCATTAAACTGCCAGTACAGTGTCCCTGCTGTTTTAAATTTTCTTGACCTCCAATGTTCTACTCCTGTTTTTATAGCCTCTGCTTGGTTAAATTGACTTAAGTAAACAAAGCTTTTAAGGTCTTTAGGAAATCCTAAGTGTCCTACCATAAACCTTACTAATCTTTCCATTCCTTCAACCATTTTGTTGTGAGAAATCATAACTGGACTCAGTATTGTCCTATCTTCAGGAGATGTGTAAGAAAGTACTGTTTTCCAATCTGGCATTGATTGGAATCCAAATTCACTAAAAAATCTGCCCTTATCTTTTGTGTACTCTTCATAGTCTACCCATCCACTCCACACATTCCACTGATGCCTATCGCCTTCAGTTTCACTATTTGGATCTTCTCCTCCATAAGGACTTGATATCCAATAAGGCCTTGACGGATCTAATTTTGCACACACTTTAGGTAATATTTCCTTATAAATGTAATTGCCCAAATATTTTGGATCTCTATTATCCCACCAGGAGTGAAATCCCCAATTGTTTTCATTATTCCCACACCACAATACAATTGAAGGATGATTTCTAAGACTTAATATGACTTTCTCGGCTTCTTCTTTTGCTAATTTTTGAAACCATTCAAGTTGGTCAGGGTACTCCGCACAGGCATACATAAAATCCTGCCATACCATTATGCCCATCTCATCACATGCATCATAAAATGCTGGATCTTCATATATCCCTCCTCCCCATACTCGTAGCATGTTCATATTTGCTTCTTTTGCAAGCCTTATATATTCGTAATAATCTTCTTTGGTCAATCTAGGTAATAAGTTGTCAGCTGGTATCCAATTGGCTCCTTTTGCAAAAACTTTTACACCGTTTATTTCAAAAATAAAACTTTCTCCTTCTTCATCTTTTTCTCTTATTAATCTAACTGTCCTTATTCCGCTTTTAAAACTTTTTTCATCTATTATTTCTTCATCCGCTAAAAGTGTTATTTTCACTTCATAAAGAGGCTGTTCTCCAAATCCATTTGGGTACCACAATTTAGGATTGTCTATAATCATTGAGGCTTTTATCTTGCCCTTCTGA
>JASBVU010000504.1 GCA_029960905.1 Thermoanaerobacterium sp. | reverse complement strand
ATTGGGTGAGACTGAAAATGTTAGAAGTGTAAAAGTTTTGATTATCGCAGCAACAACCGAAAATCCACAGTCTGCTTTGCTTCACACTTTCTTAAGGCGCATTCCGATGGTGATTCAATTGCCTAGTCTTGATAAAAGAACGTTAATTGAGCGCTTTTTATTTATATATCAATTTTTTTATGAGGAATACGAGAGGTTAAATGTGCCTATTAAATTGGAAAATGATGCATTAAAAGCGATAATGCTTTATGACTGCCCAGGCAATATTGGACAATTGAAAAGTGATATAAAGTTAATCTGTGCAAGAGCATTTTTGGATTATATCCTTGAAGAAAAAGAAATGGTAGAAGTCTGTTTATCAACATTGCCGCAAAATGCAAAAGAAGGTCTTTTGAAAATTCACAATTTAAGGGATGAGATAGTATTCAGGGAAATCAGCAATAATGGAGATATAGTATTCAACAAAAATACCATAAGCGCAAAGGACAAATTGAACATTAATTTTCTAAAAAGTTCGTACAGTGCAGATGACGATTTATATGACTTCATAATGGACAATTGGGAAAGATTTAACAGGCAAGGAATGTCATCAGAGCATATAAGAGAAAACATTGAAAATCAGATACAATTGTACTACAAAAATTATCTATATCCAATAGAACAGGATACTGATGGCGTCAACAGAAGCGTCTTGTTTAAGTTTGTTGATCCGTATATATTAACTGCTGTCGAATATGCTTTTAATGCTGTTAAGGAAAGCTTTGATGGAGTAATAACGCAGAAAGCTATTTATCTATTGTCATTTCACATAAAGACCATGATTGAAAGGCTTAAAGTAGGAATTGCCATTTCGCATCCAGACAGAGAAAGCATAGCAAGAAGTTATAAATCTGCTTACAGTGCTGCAAATGTCATAAAAGAGAGGCTTGAAGAAAAATTAAATATGAATATCCCTGAAGATGAGATAGCCTTTATAGCAATGTTTTTGCAGGCGTTGCAGTACGGGAAAAATAGCAACAAGATTGGGATATTAGTCATGGCACATGGAAATAGCACTGCCAGCAGTATTGCGGAAGTTACAAATAGACTTCTTGGCACTGATCATGTAAGGGCTTTGGATATGCCGCTGGAAGAAAAACCGGAAGTAACTCTTGATAAAGCTATCAATATGATAAAAGAGATTGATCAAGGCAAAGGTGTATTGATTCTCGTGGATATGGGGCTTCTTAGGACTTTTTCTGACATTATTACCGAAAAGACTGGTATAAAAACTAGGACGATTGAAATGGTCAGCACTCCATTAGTGCTTGAAGCCACAAGAAAGGCTTTGACGCCTGATATGGATCTAGATAAATTGGTAGATGAAATGATATCTTTGCATCCATTATTAAGTGGTGATGGCAACGCAAGCGATATTACATCCAGTACCATCAATATTTCGCTTTACGAGAAAAATTTAAAAGATCTGTTAGCACAGACATTAAATTTTTTAAATCCTGATAAAGTTTATCCTGTCTTAAAAGGAATTTTAAATGATATTCTTGATGAAAAGGATAAAAAAGTAGAAGATGAGATATGGATAAAATTTTTATTTCACTGTGCTTGTTTGATTGAAAGGGCTATTAGAAAGGATTATTTGCCAAATAGTGATTTGGATGTTATAAAAAGCCGCAATAATGGGTCGTTTCAATTGATAAAGAAACATTTTGAGGCTTTAGAGAATCTTTTTGGAATAGAAATTCCAGATAGTGAATACGCCTATGTGGCGGAGATGATTGACACATATATTGACACACTTGATATTAGGAATATGACACACATTTAATTGAATAAAAACATTTACATTAAGAAGTGTTTCGTGGCACACATTTCAAAAATAATGTTTGTCTATCCTAAAAGACATTCATTTGCAAAGAGGTCACTTTTATGGCATGAATTTTG
>JASBVU010000503.1 GCA_029960905.1 Thermoanaerobacterium sp. | reverse complement strand
TCCGCTATTCTGACCCTTTGTCTTGTTTAATACAACGTTTGCAACAACGCCGTCGCCAAGGAGAATTAGTATCATGGTACCAAAGAACTCAGATAAAATCTTGCCAAACAATGATATTTCCATAAAAACCCCTCCATTAAATTTTTAAATTTTTTCTAAAATCTGAAGCTATACTCTCAATATTCCCCACCTCCTTGTCAGTCAATAAACCAAAGACTTTTTTCACTTGTAGAAACTGCTACTGCGCCAGAAGAAAGAGCATTTATCACATCTTCTTTTGTTTTGACTAAACCACCTGCAATGATAGGTTGATACACTTCCGTAGTAAGTTTTTTCGTCACATCATGTGCAACACCCGGCATAACCTCTATTGCAGTTGGTTCAATCTGCTTAATTGAATTTAAACCGGTTTTTAGCGCTTGCGTGTCGAGAAGAAAAATGCGCTCAATGCAAGGAATATCCAGCTCCTTCGCGTATGTAAGTATATTAGTACGTGTAGAAATTATACCATCTGGTTTTACCACTTCCTTAAGATACTCTACCGCCTTATAATCTTTACCCAGCCCTTCCACTAAATCAAAATGAACAAATACTGTTTTCCCGTGTAATTTAATTTCATCAATCGCATCTTTTAATATCAATATATTACTCGTCAGCAAAAATATTACTTCACAGTTAGATACATAAACATCTTTTATATCTTCTAAATTTCTTATAGCTGCGATAATAGGAAAATTTTTAATCCTTTCAACAATGAAATTATCCACATCAATTCCTCCTATCATTTTATAAATGCAAATTGTATGCCAACACATCTTCATTTATTTTAACATAAATATAACTGACGAGTTGATACATATTATCAATTTTATGACTTCACATGGTATTTAATATCAATATCAATTTGACACGTTTAATTTATTAAGCTATAATATGACTATAGTTGAATATAATCATAAGGAGGATAGCTTGTGAATATTACTGGTATATTCAAAGCATTATGTGATGAAAACAGATTGAGAATATTTAACCTTTTATCACAGGACACATTATGTGTATGTGATATTGAAACTATATTGAATATGACTCAATCAAATGTTTCTCGCCATCTAAATAAGCTAAAAAGTGAAGGAGTCATAACATATGAAAAAAAGGCGCAGTGGGCTTATTACAAAATCGATGATAATTTTATAAAAGAAAATAAATTATTGTATGATTACCTTATAAGCACATTAGGAAATTATCCACAATTTATAGTAGACAATGAAAATTACAAAAAACATAGAGAAAGCAATATATCTTGCGAACAATTTACAAAGAAAGGAAATCAACATTGAGAGAAAGCAAAAAAAATCTATCTTTTTTGGACAGGTTTTTAACTTTTAATGCAATCTGGCAGGTAATCACTTACTCAATATTTGCTTATATTTTTATCAAAATATTACTACCATTTTTATGTAGCATTTTAGGAAAAGGCTCAACTGGAATACAAATAAAAAATCAAACAGCGAAAAATAAGAGAGGAGAATTTTTATGAAGGTAAAAGTAGCATTTATCTGTGTGGCAAATTCATGCAGAAGTCAGATGGCAGAAGGTTTTGCGAAATATTTAGGGTCAGATATATTTGAAGCATACAGCGCTGGTACAAAACTTGCTGAAAGGGTAAATCCCAACGCAGTGGAAGTCATGAAAGAAGTAGGTATTGACATAAGCAGTCACAAGCCAAAGCTTTTAGATGAGATACCACCAAAAGTAGATATCTTGATTACTATGGGATGTAATGTAGAATGCCCGTATATACCATGCAAGTTAAAAGAAGACTGGGGTTTAGATGATCCTGATGGAAAGCCGATAGAAGAGTTTAGAAGGACAAGAGACATAATTGAATCAAAGGTTAAAGAACTTATTAAAAGAATTAAAAACAATGAAATAAACTTAGATTAACGCATAT
>JASBVU010000502.1 GCA_029960905.1 Thermoanaerobacterium sp. | reverse complement strand
GGCATTTTTAAATCTTCTGTACCCACCTCCATTTTTAAATCCTTTCATTCCAGGAGGAAAACCTGTTCCATCCCATTTGTTTACCTTGTCAGTGTATTTTTTAATCAACTCATTTGCCTTATCCTGTGTAATCCTTCCACTTTGCACTTTCTTGTTTATAGCGGCAGTGAAATCACTAATAAGCTTCTGCCGTTTTTGAGAAAGTGTCAAACTGTTAAGCCCTTTTATATATTGCTCTTTCTCGTTTATCTTTGAAATCATGTTGTCGTATTTTTCTTTGCTTATTTTACCTTGATTGTACTTTTCAGTAACCTTCGCCTTTATATCTTCCAATCTTTTTATTGGATCTACCTTATCTGGAGCAGTTTTGACAGTTGAAATGGTGTTTTGTTGTGGCAATACAGTTTCATCTGCAAACGCCACTGTTGAAAAAAGCATCACACCAAGCATTGTAGCTGCCAACAATTTCTTATATTTTATCATCGTTCATTACCTCCTTATACAATATTGCATAAAATTGTCTAAATAAAATCTGCACCTCCTTTTTCGTTACTATTATGTCCTGAAGTTGTGTCAGAATTTTGTTAAATCAATTAACAAATTGTAAAAGTTGTGTGCTAATTTTTAGTTAATTTTTGAATAATATCATCTTCATGAAGAAAAATAAATAGTAAATAACGAGTTTAGGAGGAATAAGATGAAAGCATTCAGAAAAATCATAGCTATAACTATAATTGCCGTTTTGGTCCTAAGCCTTGTTTCATGCAAAACTATGACAAAGCCATCGACTCAAAAGTCAAAGCCTCAAACTACGCCTAAAGTATCTTACAAAGATGGTACATACACCGGCGCTGGTCCAAAATGGTCTGAAGGCAGTGAAGATGCTACAGTCGTAATAAAAAATGGCAAAATAACAAGCATAACTTTAAGGCGCTTAGATAAAAGCGGAAAAGAAATAAATTACGACAAATGGACAGGTCAAAAAGATCCAAAGACAGGCAAAGTATATCCTAATTTAAAAAAATTCAGAGTCGATATGGCCAATGAGATGATCAAAAAACAGACTTACAATGTAGATACAATAGCAGGTGCTACAGAGACGACTACAAACTGGAAGATAGCCGTCAAAAATGCTTTAGAAAAGGCAAAAAAATAATACTTAAACACACTTATGGAGGGTATTAAAGTGCAATTATCTATTGCATGATAATACCCTTTTTATATATGCTACCTTGTATATTTATGCCAAATAATATAAAATGAGATATATGGAAGGAGGAGTTGAAATGCAGGCAATCGAAAAAGCAAAAAAATTTTACTACGATGAATTAAATGCAAAACAGTTGTACTCTTACCTCGCAAAAGTAGAATCGAAAAAGGAAATAAAGGAGTTATTTGAGGAACTGGCAAAGATCGAGGCTAACCACACGAAATTTTGGTACGACTTCTTAAGCGACAGAGGCATAAAATTAAAATCAAAAGTGCGTGCTAAAGGTATGTGGTTTTATAAAATTTTGCGGACACTTCTTGGAAATCGTCTTTTTATAATACTTTTAGAGATGCAGGAATCAAACAGCACTGATGAATACTATAAGTACTACAAAGATCCAATTTTAACAGAAGCTGAGCGACAAGGTCTCGCTTTAATAATAGAAGATGAACTGGAACATGAAAAAAATTTAGGCAATCAAAATAAAGAAACAAATTTCTCAAATATACGAGACTTCATACTTGGCATGAACGATGGATTGGTAGAAATATTAGGCACCGTCACCGGTCTTTCGGCTGTATACCAGAACAAACCGCTTATCGTTGGTGCATCTGGCCTTGTGGTAGGTATCGCAGGTGCATTGTCTATGGCAATAGGCGCATATACATCTGTAAGATCCCAGAGACAAGTAAACGAAGGCATTAAAAGCAAAATGGAACTTCTATTTAATGTATCAAAAAA
>JASBVU010000010.1 GCA_029960905.1 Thermoanaerobacterium sp. | reverse complement strand
AATTTTATGACATCATAAAAAGGTTGCAATACAGGTGGACCATACCTACCTTGAATAAGCGCTGTGACTTTTCTGTCTAATCCTGTTATGAGCCCGCCTACAAGCGGGGTCAAAATAACCGCCGCCGCAAAAACCAAATAATCTGCCCACGTCATAGCAATATCCCCCCGAAAATAGCCAGTATCAAAATAAGCGAGATGTAATTCATGTATTTCGTCATTCTCTCCTCATTTATTATGCTAGGAAGATAATAATTTTTTACATCATAGCCGTTATTTGTATCATCGTAATTGAGCCCAGCCTCGTACGGCTTTGTCTCTACTATGTCACGTGAATTCCTTATGGTCAAGAATGCCAAGATAATAGCTAAACCTATGGCAAAGAACACTGGATATATGGAAAATCCGCCAAGATTGCTTTCAAAGTATCCTGCTGCGGCTTTTACTGAAATAGACATCTTAAGCATGTTTATTTCAGGCTTTACAATTGCATTAAAAAGCTGCGTCACAGCCAAACTCAGTACAATCGCTATCGTAACTAAACTGTACAAAGCAAACCTTACTGTTGACGGTTGTTTTTCTACGAAAAATTTGCTGTTATGCCCTTCTGATAAGATATTGCCTATCCACCTGGTGTAGTACATGACTGTTATAGCGCTGCCTAATATCAAAAGCAGTGTAACCAATAGATTTCTTGATGCTGCTTCAATGGCCATCCATTTGCTTAAAAGCATGCCAAATGGTGCAATCATCAACGACAAAATGCCTATAAAAGTTATGATTGTTGTAACAGGCATTTTTGTAATAAGCCCTTTCATGTCCTCGATGTCACGGCTGCCGATATTTTGTTCAATTGTGCCGACGCACAGGAACAAAAGAGCCTTTGACACTGCATGGAATATAAGCAGCAAAATTGCCGCTGTTATTGCGCTGGAGGTGTTGATGCCGATGCTTGATATCATCAGCCCTAAATTGGCAATTGTTGAATACGCCAATATCTTCTTGCCATTGCTTTGGCTTAAAGCTAATATGGATGTAGCAATGAACGTAAACGCACCGTATAGCGCTATAAACCCGCTTAACGTTGTCCCTCTAAATGTAGGAGCTAACCTTAAAATAAGGTATATGGCAGCTTTCACCATCGTACTTGAATGCAAAAGCGCTGATACTGGTGTCGGTGCCACCATAGCTCCTAAAAGCCAACTTTGGAATGGCATCTGAGCAGCCTTTGTAAAAGCACCCAATACCATAAAAGACACTGGTATCAACAAAATATACGATGTATCAGACTTCAAAACAGCATCTAATGTTATCATGCCAGTATATTTGTAAAGCAATATGATTCCAACCAGCAGTGAAAATCCACCAAGCATGTTTATCCACAGAGCTCTAGACGCATTTTTGATTGCCACTTCTGTCTTATCATGAGAAATAAGCAGAAAAGACGACAGAGAAGTTATCTCCCAGAAGAAATACAGCCACATCAAATTATTGGAGAATATTATGCCATTCATTGCTCCAAAGAACAAAAGTATAACTGCGAAAAATCTTGATTGTTTTGATTTAACTAATTTCTCTTCTTTTTCATGATGATCCATATAGCCAAAAGCGTACAAAGCTATTATAGGTCCCACTATCGAAACAACCAGATTCATTATAATCGAAAGGTTATCAATGTAAAATGCGCTTACTTCTTGTTCTTTCAATACAAACAATTCAAAATACGCAAGAGGTAATATCTGCAATATTGAAAAAATCGCTATCTTAGGCTCTTTAACCTTAAATGATACATAAAGGGTATAAAGCAAAAGTACATAATCGCCAATTTTTATCAATTTATCAATGATTCCATAAAACGATGTTCCAATCACCGTTGGCAAATTGGCGGTTTTTAAAATTGCCAATGAACTTAAAAATACGATAAGCAGTGTAGCTGAAACAAATATCTTTCTCGCTGCAGCTTTACCGATTGTAATTGTTATCAAGCTCATTACAATTGGTGCAATGATACTTATTAAAACTAAATCGCTTGCCATTTTTTCACTCCTTCTCCATTCAATTTAATGAATATTATATATTGTATACATTTTTAAATACTCACTTTGATTATAAATCTAATCAAATGATAAGTCAATTGTATTCAATATTAATTAATTTTGTTTATTATTTAACAATATTTCGATGGGTTTTGCAATTTATTCCATAAAAATAGCAGAGGGATAATCTCCTCTGCCGTTATCAGCAAGCTTTTTGGACATTTTCTCCATTCAATATCCTTCTTAAATATTCACCTGATATCGTCTCTTCTTTAACCAATATGCTAGATATTTCGTTTAATACATCTATTTTGTCCTTTAAAAGCTCTTTGACCTTTTCTTCCTGCTCCTTTATTATCCTGTTTACTTCCTCATTTACTTTATCCCCTGATATGTCGTCTTTACTGATGATGCCAAGGCTTGAAAGTCCTGTATAAACTATTTTCTTTGCAATATCCACTGCCTGCTCAAAATCATTGGCAGAGCCTGTACTTCTGCTGTTTAGAATAAGGAGTTCTGCAGCAGTTCCACCAAGAGCCACCATTATTTCATGCTCCAACTGTTCTTTCGTGTATATAAACGTATCGTCTTTCTCAGTCTGTCTTACAAAGCCCAAAGCCTTACCCCTTGGCACTATCGTTACAGTAGCCACAGAATTAGGATCGACCAGCTCTCCGATTATGGCATGTCCTGCTTCATGTATCGATACTCTTAGTATCTCATCTTCTGTAGGTTTTTTATCTGTCTTTTCGCCAAGTATGACTTTATCAACCGCTTCCTGCAAGTGCTTTTGCATTATTTTGGAAGAACCATCCCTCATGGCTAATATAGCTGCTTCATTGCACAAGCTCTCTAAATGAGCTCCCGAAAAGCCAAAAGTATCCTCTGCAATCGCTTCTAAATTCACATTTTCATCTAAAGGCTTGTTTCTTGTATGAATCTTCAATATCTGCAGTCTACCGCTTTTATCAGGAAGGTCTACTGTCACCTGTCTGTCAAACCTTCCCGGCCTTAATAGTGCGGGATCTAACATATCAGGCCTATTTGTAGCCGCCACTACAAGAATATTTATATCATTATCGCTTTTTATTCCATCCATCTCAACAAGCAACTGATTCAGCGTCTGATCGTACTCATGATGACTTTCGTTTGTACCTCTTTTTGCCCCAAGTATGTCTATTTCATCTATAAAAATTATCGCGCTGTTTTTTTGTTCCTTTTTCGCCAATGCTTTTGCTGATTCAAAAAGCTTTCTGACTCTCTGTGCACCGACACCTGCGTACATCTCTATAAATTCACTGCCAGATGTAGCTACATAGCTAGAGTCAGTGTACTTAGCAGCAGCTTTGGCAAGAAGTGTTTTGCCTGTTCCTGGAGGTCCGCTTAAAAGTATTCCTTTAAGTGGCCTTATGCCCATTTTTCTAATTTTATCCCTATTTATTACAAAATCCAATGCTTCCTTTAACTCTGATATGGCTGTGTTTTGACCGCCTATGTCATCAAAAGACACGCTTGTGTCAGGGTTTACTACTTTTCCTGACGAGCTTATAAGCCCTCTGCTTTCTAACAAGAAGCTTAAAGCAAAAATCATCATTCCTACTATCACAATAGGAGTTATATCGATGCCCAATATAGCAGCAAAAATCACTAAAGCAATTGAAATACCGATGAGTATTTCTTTAACCATCTGTTACATCCCCCTTTGTATTGCGCGGTATAATCTTGTACAGGTAATTTTGACCATCATATATGCTTAAATATATATTGCTTCCATCAATATAGACATTCGTCTTCGCACCTTTTTCAATGCCATTTTTGTCAATAATCTTGCTCATATCTATATAATCGCCATTTTGGATGGCCTGATATATGGCAAACTGATCCTCGTAAAATAGATTGTTTAATTTGTCGTTAGGATTGTCAACTATCTTTATATCAACTTTAACCGGATATTTTTCAACTATTTTTTCAATATCCTTATACGCTGTCATAAGGTTGTCTACTTTTTTAAGTTTGATATTTGCCGTATAGCCGCTGTTTCCAATGCTTACATCTGCAGATTGAACATTATTGGAGGACTTTATGTCATTGGATATCTTTTCTGGCAATATGCGGTTCTGGTATAAATTAAATCCTCCTAAAAGCACACCCAACACCAAAGTCACCGTTACTATGACTACCTGCCATTTTAATTTTGAAAACATAATATACCCCCTCTCCGGCGACATGATATATCATATTATATCATAAAATATATACTCAGACAACACCATAGTATCTCACTTGACTTTAGCAATTCATAAAACTATAATAGTTTAATAATATATAATTATATTACAATTTCTATTTAAAACTTAATGTTTAAAATTTACAGATATAGGAGTGAAAGATCATGAGGATAGCAGCTACAGTGACAGAAGACGGATTAGTTTCTAAATTGCCTGACGGCCCGTATATAGTCATCTATGATACAGAGAAAAAAGAGGCAGAAAAATACGAAAATCCGGGTTTTACTCTAAAAGACGGGAGGCGAATCGCTACAATTAATTTTCTAATAGACAAAAAAATCGACCATGTCATTACAATACCTGAATCATTTTGTGATATATCGTATGGCAAGGCTAAAAGCAGTGGTATTAAATTCATAAGGCTTGATGAAAGTTTGCCATTTGAAAAAGTCATCGAAAATCTTCCATCTTATTTAAACAATGTGGTATCAGACATACCGGAAAAAGAATTGTTTAAGAAAAAATAAAAATTTATGGAGGCATTGTAATTTCAATGCCTCCTTTTTTAAATAAATTATCAGCGTATCGGTTTTACTTTCTCAGACACTTTTTTCGCCAGTTCTAAATAGTATTCTGCTTCAGGCTCGTTTATAAAAGATATAGGTAATCCAATATCGCTTTTTTCCCTTATCTTTATGTCGATAGGAATCTTTACAAGAACTTCTGTATTAAGCTCCCTTGCAAGTCTCTCGGTTTCGCCTTCTCCAAATATATTGTATTTTTTGTGGCACTCGGGGCACTCAAAGTATGACATATTTTCAGCTATTCCTATAAGCTCTATATTTACCTTCTGAGCCATATAAGCAATCCTTCCTGCCACATGTGATGCAGATGCCTGTGGCGTTGTAACAAGCAAAAATTTCTGCTCAGGTATTTTTTGCATTATTGTAAGAGGTATGTCCCCAGTGCCTGGTGGCAAATCAATTATCATGTAGTCAATATCTCCCCAGTACACATCATTCATGAATTGCTCCAGGACTCCTCCTAAAAGCGGTCCTCTCCATATAAGCGGCGTATCTTCATCTGCAAAATTACCCATTGAAATAATCTTAATGCCGTACTTCTCTATCGGCAGTATCGTATTTTCATCTAATGCATAGGGCCTTTCACCAACTATGCCTAATAAACGAGGTATGCTGAAACCTAAAACATCAGCATCGATTAACCCCACTTTATAACCTAACTTTCCGAGAGCGACAGCAAGATTTGCAGAAACCGTAGACTTGCCAACGCCGCCTTTGCCACTTCCGACTGCAATAACGCGAGTCTTTTCAAATACAGGCACTTTGCCTTGATTCATGCTGTTTGCAAGTTTCTGCCTTTCTTCTTCTGTCATGGCTCCCATGTTGATAACCACATCATCAACACCATTCAAGCTCTTAAGCTTATTTATGACATCTTCTTTTATGGTGTTTTGAAGCGGGCATCCTTTAATTGTTAATTTTATATCAACTGTGACTTTTCCCCCATCTATATTGATATTATCAACCATATTAAGGTCGACGATGCTTCTTCCTATTTCAGGATCAAAAACATCTTTTAATGCATTTAAAATTTGTTCTTTTGTGACCAACTGTATACCCCCTAATGGTATTTTATTTTTTTAACAGTTATATTATAATATACAATCACAATAAATAGAATACCTATAAAACAAGATTTTTATCATATGTTACATTTAAAATCTACCTTAATAGGTTGAAAACAATTACCAAATTAATAATGAAATTTTTGTTAAATCGGTTAATTGAATAAAATGATTTCTTAATATATGATTAAAATAAATACATGTAAGGGGGATAAGTGTATGAAAGAATTTCAAGTTTCTTTAAATTCCATTGATAAAGTTAAAAATTTTGTAGAGAAGATGTCAAAATACCCTTTTGATATTGACATCGTATCAGGCCGTTATGTTATCGACGCAAAGTCCATAATGGGAATTTTCAGTCTAAACCTTGAAAACTTGCTTACTGTTATACCACTCACAGATGATGAAGAAGCACTGGCTAAGTTTTCTGATGACATAAAAGAATACACGAAATAAAAGCAAATTTAAAAGCGTAGATTTTCCTACGCTTTCACTTTTATATTATAGGCGGTGGTGTAGAACCTTTGGGTATGGCTATTTGCCCTGTTAATGCATCAATGTGCATCAGCCAATATCCCATATCACCAGCACTTCTCATATTTTCCTTTAATGGACACCAGTACACAAAGCCTGTCATCCCTCCAAAAGGCTGATCCGAAAGTGTAAATAACCCTGGCATACCGTAGACGATGTATTTAAGCTTTCCATTTTCGTCATTTACAAACCCCACCAGATAATGATCGTAGAAGCCATTCCTATATCCCGTATTTATCCTCCACCATCTGTAACCTTCCAGATTGTTTTCAAAAGGATGAACTTCATCAAGGTAATTTACAATATTATTTACATACTCTTTTAAATATTTTACATAACCGCTGTTTTCTTGGTCATAAACATCACTTTTGGTTGTACT
Source organism: Thermoanaerobacterium sp. (assembly GCA_029960905.1). Lineage (GTDB taxonomy): Bacteria > Bacillota > Thermoanaerobacteria > Thermoanaerobacterales > Thermoanaerobacteraceae > Thermoanaerobacterium. The sequence goes on along the minus strand of JASBVU010000010.1, from coordinate 7,393 downwards.
ATTATCGCTTTGATGCTCCGGTTGAACGCTTGTATGCCCTTCATCATTTGAATTAACATCATCAGCACCCGTTTCCTCTATATTGTCAATTTGTCCATTTTCCACATCTTCTTCAGGTTCAATTTGAATTTCGACTTCTTCTTCGTGATATTCCTCATCATTGTACTGTGGCAATATTATGTCGCCATCTACGTTCTCTTTTTGGCTTTCAATTAAATCATCAGTAAATTGAATCTGTTCTTTATATTTTTCAACGTTCTCTATGTTTTTCATCAACTTTTTATAAGTGGCTTTCCAGTTAAATCTCGACTTGTCTATGACACCCGACAAAGGAATCAACCTTTGTTGTCCATTATCTGCTTCTACTAATGCTACAGCAAGATCATCAAACTTCACACCCTTATCAAGCACATCATCTGTATTAAAAGACCATTCCGCACCACCTCTGCCTTTGTCATCTACCCTGATTGCTCCAAATTCAACTAATTTAGGGCTCTCTCCAATTTTTAAAAATTTTACCGTGTACGAATAATTAGGATCTAGATTTTGAAGTGATGCTGTAATCCTCCCTCTTCCATTTATAGTTTCTATTTTAAGATAGCCTGATATTTCCTTGTCTTTTAAAAGCGACGCACCCCTCTCATCAGGTTCCAGCATTATATACATGCGCTTATAAATATCCTTCCTTAAAGGCATTTTATATCCCCCTTATTTCAAATATATTTTAGCAATATATATTATGAAACAGGGGCATTTAATATTACATTTTCATATCATAAATGGTGTTGGTAAGCTCTGCAAACTTCTCTATAGAAAGAGTCTCTCCTCTTTGCTTTAAATCAATTCCGCATTTTGATAAGGCTTCTATGATCATAGATTGATCTATATTCAACGATTTTAAGGAATTTGTTATGACTTTTCTCCTCTGTCCAAAGGACGATTTTAAAACTCTGAAAAAAAGTTTTTCGTCTTTTACAAATACAGACGGCTCATCGAGGACATGTAACTTTATAAGTGCTGAACTTACTTTGGGCCTTGGTGAAAAAATTTCTGGAGGGAGATTTAATAGTATCTCTGGCCTTGAGTAATAGTTCACCGCTACAGTCAATACGCCATAATCTTTACTGCCTGGTTTTGCACATATCCTCTCTGCTACCTCTTTTTGTATCATTATCGTTATGTCTTTCATCAAGTGGGACTCTAAAAGCTTCATTATGATTGGCGATGTTATGTAGTAAGGCAGATTTGCAACGACTTTGCACTTTTCCCCTCCAAAATAGGTATCTACAGTTTCTTTTAAATTAACTTTCATTATATCGTCATTTAATACGATTAAATTATCATATCCTTTAAAATCTGCCTTCAATATATCATAAGCTTCTTTGTCTATCTCGTAAGACACCACCATATTAGCCTTGTCTAATATTTTTCTAGTCAATGTGCCTAATCCTGCACCTATTTCTATTACATTATCATCTTTTGTAATACCTGATAAATCGACTATCTTTGATAAAATAGATTCGTCAAATATGAAGTTTTGCCCAAGTCTTTTTTTTGTATTAAATCCTTTTACTCTCATATCCATCTAACCTCGCTTTTTTTCAAAAAACAAGACAGGTTAAACCTGTCTATTTAAGTATATAAACTCTAACAGTTCGTCTTCCCCAATTACATGCTTCTTTATACGATGTAAAGAACAAATCGATGATATTGCCTTTTATCGCTTCCCCAATATCTGCTGCAACCCCAGTACCATACCCCTCAACATACAATCTAGTACCTAACGGTATTACTCTCGGGTCAACTGCAATGATACCACGCCTTACTGTCGCACCAGAATACGTAAGTGATCCAGGCGGTGCATCATATCCTGTCGCATCCATTACCTTCATCTCTCTATATCTATAGGTCTCTCCCCTTGATGTAGTCAAAAGTCCCAATGTCCCTACCTGCACTATCTTTGTTATGGGGTTTTGCACTACGACATCCTTTATAACTTGCCTTGACACTTCTTTTCCATCTTCGTATGTAATTTTTATAGTTTTTTCCCGCTTTCCGTCTTGACCTTCTTGCACAACTAAAGTTTGTCCTCTTATCATATTATCATTTTGGACTGTTTGCACATTGAAAGCAATATCTTCATCTTGTGTTATTATTTTTTCATTTACTCTGGTTATTGTTACATTCATGCCGCTATATGTTTTGCTATCTAAAGGAGTACTTATTTTATCGATGGGACTTAGTGTGATTTTTCCTTGAGCTAATACATCTTTTAATGTTGGCTTTACTGTGTATATTGTCATATCTTTTCCATCAACGTGAATTACCACGGGGTATGCTCTTTTAATGCTTACTTTCATTCCATCTTTTAGCTTCGAATCTAGCGATGGTACGACTTCATCTTCTTTTCTAAGCTTAATATTTTTTTCAGCCAATAAGTCTTTTACAGTGCTTTTAAATGTCGTCACAGCAACTGTCTTTCCGTTGTCTGTGATTGTAACTTGTTTTTTTAAGTTAACGTATACAGTTATACCTACTAATGAAATAGCCAATGCAGCCAATATCAGAATTCCAACCGGTCTTTTGACAAATCCAATAAATACATCCGGCCAAATTCTTCGGTTGCTTGCATCCATTACATAACCTCCTCATTTTTATTGGGAAGACTTTTTTTAATTTTAATATAACATGTTATTTTTGTCAAATTCATTTCATAATATTTATCTCCATTTCCATTATAAGTTATCATTTATATTATCTACTATATTATTATATTATATACATGAAAATATTATGTTTCTTTTGAAAGAAATACGCCCTTTACGGGCGCATCATCTGCATCATTTGTGTCATTATCATGTATGCCATTGAAACATGATTATAAGCATCCATAAACATTCTCATGTGCTCAGGAGGGCACTGCATTGGTGGCATCATGCCCGGCATCCCTGGCATAGGATAAGGCATAGGTCCCATTGTTGGATCTTGAGGACACGGCATCGTAGGCATACCTCCCATAGGCGGTTGTATAGGACCTAAATACGGTTCTGGATTTACAAGTGGAACATTCATGGGATTTTCATTTACATTTTCTCTATCCATCTTTTTATTTTCCTCCTTCTCTGAAATATCCATTTCAATACAGTATATGTTCCACCTTTTGAATTGCTATAAACTTTTTGGACTTATTTTAAATAGCTCTAATGCATTAGACGCCGTTATATCACAAACCTCATCAAATTTCATATTTTTTATCTCAGCAATTTTTTGTGCCACGTATCTTACATTAGTGGGCTCATTTCTTTTACCTCTATAAGGCACAGGTGTCAAATATGGGCTATCTGTCTCAATTAATAACTTTTCTATCGGCACTTTCATAGCTACATCAACAGCCTTTTTTGCATTTTTAAATGTCACTGGTCCACCTAATGAAATGTAGAAGTTCATCTCAATCAACTGAAATGCCATCTCGCTGCTGCCAGAATAGCTGTGAAAAACCCCTCTTAAACTGCTTGTCCATTCATTTTTCACAATATTAAGCACATCGCCGTGCGCATCCCTGTCGTGGATTACGATCGGCAAATTGTATTTCTTGGCAAGCCTTATCTGTTCTATGAAGCATTGTTTCTGATATTCCACTGGTGGATCGCCGTAATAATAGTCAAGGCCTATCTCTCCTATCGCAACAACTTTTTCTTGAGATAGCAATTCCTCAATTACCGCAATCTCATTTATCTCATTTTGCGAATGCTCAGGGTGAATGCCAATAGCAGCATATATAAAATCGTTGCTTTTAGCAAGCTCAATCGATTTTTTTGATGTCTCAATGCTGGATCCTACATTTATCAAAAATGTAAGCTCATCTTTGCACCTTTTTATGACCTCATCCCTATCTTCGTCATACTTTTCATCTTCTAAGTGCGCATGTGAATCTATAAGCATCAAATCATCCCCTAAAGTTTATTATCATCAATGATATAATTTGCAACATCTTTTTTATTTTAACATATTTTATCAATTAAATTATAAAGTCACAAATAATGTTATTAATATGGACAAAGAAAAAGTTGCTTGATTTATATAACCCACCGCAATTAATAGATCAACTAATCGATTTAACCTTATTATATGTTTTATATATCAGTGCTACAGTAATTTCTGCAATTCCACACAGTATAAAAATTGCCTTTGCACCAAATACACCTGTTAAAGCACCACCTATTCCTAAGGATATTATCGATAAAGGATCGACTAATGAACCTAAAAATCCATAAACCTTGCCTCTATTATCGTCATTAGTATTTTCTTGTATTATCGTATCTGTAAGTGTTTCAAACACTACAAATATTACGCCTAAGAAGGTAAAAAGTATTGATGATAATAAAAATATTTTGCTGTTTGAAAATGCAATCAGAGTAATTCCATCAAAAAGCAGTACAGTCGTCATAATTGAAATATTATTAAATTTCTTTCCTATTGAATTTATCAATATACCTCCAATAACCCCTCCAACACCTGCTAACGAAAAAAGCATACCACTTCTTGCTGCAAGCAATTTCTCCCCACCTAGGTAGTTCTTAACAAAAATATACACAAGTGGCGTTTGCATACTTATTATAAGCGTACTCAATAGATTAAGATTTATCACCTGTCTTATTACCATGCTACCTTTGATAAATCCTATTCCTTGCTTTATTTCATTTGCCATATTGCTGATTGTTTTTGAAACATGAAACATCATCAAATATATTCTCACTTTTATCTTCTTGAGCCTTTTCATCTATTCTAATAAAGGCAATTAAAATCGCAATTATGATAAATGTAAGACTATCTATTAAAAAAGATATATCATTCCCAAATATCGAAACAATTATACCACCTATAGAATACCCCACTATCATATTTATACTTGATAAACTGCTTCTTATGCTATTTGCCTCTAAAAGATGGTCTTTATCAACCAAAAGCGGAACAATCGAACTTCTGGCGGGATATTCAAATGATGTGAGAATACCGTTTATAAAACTAATTATGTATATTAGGCTCATGTCATTTGCAAATATCAATCCAAAAGACGTAAAAGCAAATAATATATATAAAATCATCAATATGTTCTTTTTTCTCATCTTATCGACTACATTCCCAGCAAACAAACCTAGCAAAAAACTCGGTATCCCTTCAAGCATTAGTGTTGCACTTAAAGACAGTCCACTATTTGTAAGATACAATATTTTGCTTGAGATAGCTATCGTCGTAAGTCTTGTGCCAATGCCTGATATTACAAGATTTGACAAATATCAAAAAAGAATATTGTTGGCAATAGAAAGCAAAAACAAAGAAAAAACAGAACTGGGTTTCTACGATTTAAATACAAGTGTAGTTAAACCAGTGATAAAGCCAATTAATCCTGATAAAAATATAATAAATGCTGTTACAGACGGAAAATATGTTGCTTAGGTAGAAGCATCTGACAATTCATACGGAAATGGCTGGATAATATATGCTTATAATATAAAAAATGGAACTGTCAAAAAGATAGACTATGGAAAATTAAACGGAAAATCTGCTTCAAAAGTATCCTTTAATCAACAGCCAAGTCTGTCATTAGATAGTGTTAAACAAACTTAAGATAAAATAACAGCGGGCATATTACCCGCCTTACTTTTTTATTTTACTTTTGCACCGCTACTCGAACAGACATCCTTTTTATAGATCTATTTTTTTGTCAATAAGATATGATGTCAGAGTGAATAAACCTATATATACAAGTGTTTGGAAAATAGTGCTTGCTATATTTATTGGTAAAACTGCAAAAGATAAAGCAACGGCGCCGCTTCTTTGCGCAATTCCTGAAAATGGACTTATATTTAAATTATATGGGAATAAATTAATGAGAAAACCGGAGGCTTTGCCGATTATATAAGAAATAAGCAAAAATACAACTAATGACAAAATTTTTCCATATTTTTTATTGTAAAAAGCTATTTTGCTGATTGTAAGGGAAAAATATGACAACACTAATACTGCGATAAAAGTCAATAAAGCAAATATAAATGTGTACAGTACAGAAATTTTATACTGGAGTATCGTATCTATAAGTGCTTTAGCTTCATGCATATATAATAGATTTATAAATGCCATTACTCCAGATAAGGTTATAAATAATGTAAATTCAATGATTGATATAATTAACTTTGAAAAAGCTATAGCATAGCCTCTCTGTGGCAGTGTGAACAAAAGGTAGCCTGTATCACCGTACATATCCCTCTGATACAACATCACTCCTGATATAAGTACGGCTACAAAGCAGGCAAATCCAGCCATAAAAGATACAACGAATGGTAAGCCATGTGACCATGTATTATTTTTTGTTATAAGGTATATATTCAATAAAATTAAGGCAATTGAAAATCCAAGATAGTATTTATACCTTCCCGCAAGCTCATACTTTATTAGTTTAAGCATTATGCATACACCTCCCTGAGAATTTCATCAATAGATTTGCCCTTTTCAGTCCTGAGTTCTTCTGCATTCCCTTTTAAAATGATATTTCCATCTGAGATAAATGCGACATCGTCAAAAAGCCTTTCAATATCTCTTACAAGGTGTGTTGATATAATCATTGAACTATCTTCGCGGATATTATCAATTATTGCGTCAATTATCTTTTCTCTTGTATTCGGGTCTATACCGCCAAGGGGTTCATCAAAAATATACAGCTTCGCATTTCTTGAAAGCACAAGTGTAAGATGCAATTTTTCAAGCATTCCTTTTGAAAGTGAAGTTACTTTATCATTTTCATCAAGTTTCATAAAATCCAGCAATCTTTTTGACTTTTCAAGGTCAAAATCAACATAAAAATCTTTGAAGAAATTTATTGCATCTCTAACCCTCATCCATTTATAAAGGTAGTTTATATCAGGCAGGTACGATACAATTGATTTTGTATAAATGCCCGGCTTCTGACCATCAATTAGTATTTCACCAGATGTTGGTCTTAATATGCCTGCTGCAATCTTCATAAATGTCGTTTTTCCACTGCCGTTAGGACCTAAAAGACCTAATATTTTACCCTCTTCCAACTCAATATTAATTCCTTTTAATGCCTTTTTGCTGTAATAGTTTTTAATAAGGTTTGTCGCTTTTAAAATCAGACCCATCAGTTGACCTCCTTTTTAAGATATTCTTTAATAATTTCGAGTATTTCATTTGAATTGAAACCTAAGCTTCTCATACCTGTTACAAATGACTCAATTATCTCTTTTGCCATTTCTTTTTTTAATGATGCAAGTTTTTCCGTATTCTCAGTTATAAATGTTCCCATGCCTCTCTGTGTGTATGTGACATTTTCCCTTTCAAGTTCCTGATAAGCTCTTTGAACAGTATTTGGATT
>JASBVU010000501.1 GCA_029960905.1 Thermoanaerobacterium sp. | reverse complement strand
TTATTGGGTTGATTCCATTCTCCATTTTTTGCTTTTTCTATTTGTGTATATTTTACCCTATCGCCTAGCTTTTTTGATTCCATTTCGGAAAACATTAAGTACATTGTAATTTTAGATAAATCTAATTTGCCTGTTCCTGTTCTACTCTCAGGATTCCCAGAGTCAAACATTTCTTCAACAGTAATTACACGAATATTATTTCGATCTAAAAGTTTAATTAGTCCAAGTCCTTTTTCTGTATCTCTAAAAAGACGACTTATTCCTTTCATTATCACGCATTGATATTTCCCTTCAAGTGCATCGCTAATCAATTCTTTTATTTCTGGTCGATTTAAATCATCTCTTCCTGTACCAACATCTTGTTTTATATCAACTATTTCTAAACCTAATTCTTTACCTTTAGAACGACATATTTTTATTTGATTCTCTATTGTTTCTTTTTGACCAAGCTTATGTGTGGACTTTCTAGCATAAATACAAGTTTTCAATTTTTATCAATCCTCCATGAAATAAAAGGAAAAGCTATGGATAATTATACCATAGCTAATTTATACTTTCATCAATAATTTTTATTTTTAATTTTATCTAGTTCATTCATTATGTATGTAAATAAAAATGACTTTAGATCGATTTCTCTTAAATATTCTATGTTATGTATTTTTATCTTTTTATAATTTTTAGAAGAATCTTTCTCATCCATATCTCTTAGCAGCCTCCAATACAAAATTTTTAACTTCATATCGATATCTGGTTTTTAATATTCTATTTTTAATCTCAAGTCCAACTTCTTCGCAGATTCCAATAGGAATACTGCCTTTATTGACTTTTGACTTATACTCATGTTCTTTAATTTGATTTTCGGCTATGTTTTTATATTTAAGAAAATCTCTAATATGTACGAAATACGTTTTATTATCAAAAGATCTAAAGTTAAAGATGAATCCCGCAATTACTCCATCATGCTTCGAAGCTTCTTTTAGCGCTTCGATTTGATGTTTTTTAATCATACTTTCTGAAAAACTTACCCTATTTTCTTGAACTGACTTTAGTTCAACTGGTAATAAATATGGCTTTAAGTATATATAAAAGTCATATTTATTTTTTGCCGTTGGAATTTTTGTTCTGTATTCTGGAGGAATAAAGACATCTTTTATGCGATCTTCAAACAAACCATCTTTGATGCAACTGTTTTGGAAATCCTCTTGAAATATTTTCCCATCTTTGCTTGCCAAGCATTAATCTCTCCCTTTTATTTGTCGTATTTAGTATTTAAGGTTGCCACTAATTTTTCTAAGCTCTCCACCTCTCTTTTTGAGAGATATATTGAGTCTATTTTTGGTCGTTTATTTTCAATTCTTAATATTGGATAATTGGTTTCATCAATATATTTGTTTAATGATCTCTTTGATCTGAATGAAAGAGTGATTTCATCGCCATTTTCGTCCATGATGGTGAGATAAAAACGTTTATTTTTCAATGGTTTTTTGTTCATTCACTTAATCCCTCTTTCATTTTTCCAAAATTCTAATGTCTTAATTTTATCTACAATGAATTGTTCTCCGCTCTTTTTTGCTTTTACGACGATATTAGAACCCTTTTTAAGAATGTCTTGATACTCTGCATATTGTTTAGCAAATACCATGCCCTCGATCATCTTTTCAGGAGTTAATAGTTCGATGTAAGCCATTGTTAATCCATTTTTTTGTTTTTTTCTTTTAACTGATGTGATTGTTCCAATAGGATAGCAATCCTTCCCATCTTCATAATCGTCGAATGGTTTAAAATAATGTTTTACATTTTCAAATGGATTTCCATTGATAAAGATAGATAAAGTTTCATATTCGTACATTTCTGGAGCGTCCATATATTTTTCTTTAAACTCATTTAAATATTTTTCTTCTTTCTGCTTTTGCTCTTCTAAGAATTTTTCCTTTTTATATTGGTTGTATTTAAATAGA
>JASBVU010000500.1 GCA_029960905.1 Thermoanaerobacterium sp. | reverse complement strand
TAGAATATATTAAGTGAAATGGGGATTAATGTATTGCAGGTAAATGGTCCAAGTGTAACTTGCTGTTCTTCAATGCCCATATTAAAAAAGTATGGGATAACTCATGGCGAACCGGGTCATGCCTTAACAGGTACTACGCCTATTCATGCATATAATAATCAACCTGAAAAACCAGCACTTGTATATGTATCAGAAATATCACATATTTCGGGCAATAAAGCATATTGTTTTGGAGGTGGATTTTATGCCCGTTCAAAAATGAAACATGCGTTAGTATCAGGGAATATAGATGATATTTTAGAAAAAAGATATGATGTTGAAGAGCTGCCACCTGAATCTATTGATTATTATGGAACTATATTATTAAACGGCGGCAAAGTTAATATTGGTGATACTGTCATATATTCATTTAGGACTCAAATTTTTATTACACGTGCAAAAGTGGCCATTGTTGAAGGATTATCTAAAAATAATCCAAAATTAACTTATATATATGATTCTAAAGGGAATTTACTGGATAAATTTTAGGAAGAAGGGTAATAATGAGAGCGATAATCCTTGTAATTGATAGCCTTGGAGTAGGTGAAATGATAGATGTGCCAATTGTTCGTACCCAAGATAGAGGAGCAAATACTTTAAAGCATGTATCGGAGGTAAATGAAAATTACAGATTACCAAATTTAGAAGCTATGGGAATTGGATATTTAGTTGATAGTAAAACACTCTGTAAAGTAGCAAATCCCATTGCTAGTTATGGATGTTCTAATCTAGCACATGAAGGTGCTGATACTTTTCAAGGGCATCAGGAAATCGTAGGTACAAAACCAAAAAAGGCATTAATACGGCCCTTCAAGGATTATATTGACAAAGTTATTTATGAACTTAAAAATGCTGGATATAAAGTTACAGTACCAGATATTAATCATCCATTCTTGCTCGTAAATGATCTTGTTACTATTGCGGATAACATCGAAGCAGATCTGGGGTTAAATTATAACGTAACAGCACCATTGGATTATATTTCATTCGAAGATGAATTAAAGATTGGTAAAATAGTTAGAAATAATGTAGAGGTTGGAAGGGTTATCGTACTTGGTGGTAGGGGAATAACAGTAAATGATATATTAAATGCCGTTGAAGTGAAGGGGCCCAATATAGTTGGAATAAACTGTCCCAAATCAGGTGTTTATAATAAAGGCTATATGGTTAGACATCTTGGCTATGGTATAGACTCTAATACTCAAATACCTACAATATTAAAAAAACATGGATACGAGGTGTCACTTATTGGTAAAGCTGCAGATGTGATAAACTGCGAAGGAGCTGATTACAATCCATGTGTTGATACCAATAGGGTTTTATATTTATTGATTAGTAAGCTAAAAAATGTTTCAAATGGACTAATAATGGCAAATGTGCAAGAAACTGATCTTGCAGGACATTCGCAGAATGTAAAAAAGTATGCAGAAAAACTAAAAATTGTTGACGACTTTATACCGAACGTAATAAAAAATATGAAGGAAGACGATATTCTATTTATTACTGGCGACCATGGTAATGACCCTACTATAGGACATAGTCATCATACACGAGAGAAAGCTGCCCTTCTGGTTTATGGAAAAAGCATAAAATCTATAAACTTAGGGGAAAGAGAAACATTATCAGACATTGGTGCTACTATTTCTGATTATTTTAATACTGATAAAACACAAAACGGTAGAAGTTTTTTAAAATTGATAAAAGATGATTAATGTCAATGAGCAGATTTTTATAAATGTACATTTTACTGGCGTTCATGATTAAAATATATACGTATGACTTATAAATTATTAAGCACATCTTATAAGAACTTGAATGTGCTTTTTGTAAAAGATGGTGTAAAGGTAGTATATGACATTTTAGAATAATTGTTAGCAAAGTAATTAGTAATATTACCCAGACAATAGTTGTAATAATTGT
>JASBVU010000499.1 GCA_029960905.1 Thermoanaerobacterium sp. | reverse complement strand
TTCATTCTTATGGACAGTATAACAAGGCTTGCAAGAGCATATAATCTTGTGACGCCGCCATCTGGCAGAACTCTATCTGGTGGTCTTGATCCGTCAGCACTTCATCCACCTAAGAGATTTTTTGGTGCTGCCAGAAATATTGAAGAAGGTGGAAGCTTGACTATTCTAGCTACAGCCTTAATCGAGACAGGAAGTCGTATGGATGATGTCATATTTGAAGAGTTTAAAGGGACAGGCAACATGGAGCTTCATCTTGACAGAAAGCTGCAAGAAAGGCGTATATTCCCTGCAATTGATATATACAAATCAGGTACAAGGAAAGAAGAATTGTTGCTTTCGCAAAAAGAGCTTGAAGCAATGTGGATGATAAGAAAAGCCATGAGCAGCATAGCGCCTAATGAAGTTACTGAGGTATTGATAGATAGGCTTATGAGGACAAGGACTAATGCAGAGTTTATAGAGGCCATAAGATCCCAACTTTATAAATCTTGATATTATATATTATGTATGATATAATCATTTAAGTGTAATTTCGGTTTGAAAGAGGTGAAGGCGATGAAAGAAGGAATACATCCAACTTATTATCATGATGCAGTTGTAAGATGTGCATGTGGAAATACATTTGTGACAGGTTCTACAAAGAAAGAACTTAGAGTTGAAATATGCTCAAAGTGTCATCCACTTTTTACTGGTCAGCAGAAATTGATTGATACAGGTGGAAGGGTAGAAAGGTTTAAGAAAAAATACAACATTGATACAAAATAATGAAGTGGTTAGAGTTGTTGCTCTAACCTTTTATTGTATGAGGTGTAGCCAAACTGCGCTACATTCATCATGATATATTACGAAAGCTCCATTAATCGTTCGCTTATGATAAATTTTTCTGGATTTTATTAACAAGCTTTTTTGTTGTTTTAAACTATTTCTCTAAGAGGTGGATTATGATGTACGGGCCTAAAGACCATGGGTACATAGAAGTTGTAACTGGTCCTATGTTCAGTGGAAAAAGTGAAGAGCTTATAAGAAGGATAAAAAGAGCAAAGATTGCCAAGCAAAAAGTTCAAGTCTTTAAACCAGCCATAGATGACAGGTATTCCATAGATAAAGTCGTATCACATAATGGTGACAACATGCACGCAATTGCCATCGTAAAGGCATCTGAGATATTGACTTATGCCGAAGAAGATACGGATGTATTTGCTATAGATGAAGTTCAGTTTTTCGATTCTGAAATTGTAGACATAGTAAAAGAGATTGCTGACAGCGGGAAAAGGGTGATATGTGCAGGGCTTGACATGGACTTTAGAGGCGAGCCTTTTGGACCGACTCCAGAATTGATGGCTATAGCCGAATTTGTCGATAAACTTACTGCTATATGCATGAAATGTGGCAATCCTGCTACTCGCACACAAAGGCTTATAAATGGCAGGCCTGCCAATTACGACGATCCCATTATAATGGTAGGAGCAAAAGAGTCTTATGAAGCAAGGTGCAGAAAGTGCCACGAAGTCCCACGAACTTAAGCGGATTTTTAAGGAGGTGCAGCAATGAAGAAGACGGATATCGGCGGACAAGCGGTAATAGAAGGTGTAATGATGAGGGGACACAACAGCATAGCTACTGCTGTAAGGTGTGGAAATAATATAGTTGTAAAAAAGGATATGGTAAAGCCTTTGACCAGAAGGCATAAGATTTTATCACTGCCATTTATAAGAGGAACTGTTGCACTTATAGATTCTTTGATAATTGGAATCAAGACATTAAGCTATTCTGCCGAATTGATAGAAGGTGAAAGCGAAGATGAGGAGCCTTCTAAGTTTGAGCTATTTTTGAAAAAGGTCTTTGGCGACAAACTGGATGATGCCATAATGTATCTTTCTGTGGCTTTGTCGTTGGCTATATCCATCAATCTTCGAAAACATCCGTGCCTTTGTCCGCTTCGTCCTCACGGCGAACGTCG
>JASBVU010000009.1 GCA_029960905.1 Thermoanaerobacterium sp. | reverse complement strand
CAAAAACCTCACATCAAATACAAGATCGGCATCAAGTGGTATACCGTATTTAAACCCAAACGACATCACATTCACAATTATTCCCTTGAATTTCCTTCCTTCAATAAAAATATTGTACAATTCTTGTTTAAGCTGGGCTGCAGTCAAATTTGTCGTGTCAATGATGCTGTTTGCCATTTTTCTTATTTCTGCAAGTTTTTGCCTCTCATCTTTTATTCCATTTATTATGGATCCTCCATCCGTCAATGGATGTCGTCTCCTGGTTTCTTTGAACCTCTTTATCAAAGCTTCATCTGAAGCCTCCAAAAAGATTATTTCATAATCATACTTATTTTTCTTCAAATAGTCTATGGCAGAAAAAATATCTTTAAATAGTTGTCCGCCACGCAAATCCATGCCGAGTGCTACTTTATCTATGTCTTTAGAACCATAAAAGAGATCAGCCAACTTCGGTATCAATGCTGGAGGGAAATTGTCAATGCAGAAAAATCCGATGTCCTCCATCGATTTTAATGCTTGGCTTTTTCCTGCACCTGAAAGACCAGTAATTATGACAAACCTCATTTGTATCACTCCTTAGCATTTATTATATCATTTGTTGTAAGTCCCGCTTCTCTTGCAATATCAATTCCTTTGGCAAAATCACCAACTCTTGATGGTGTATGTGCATCGCTGTCAATGACAAATTTTGCACCAACAGATTTTGCTATTTTCACGTATTCTACAGTCATGTATCCATGGCTTGAGTTTATCTCAAGTGCCGTTCCTTTAGCTTTTGCTGCCAAAGCAAGTCTCTTTGTATCTATATCGACTTTTGCTCCTGGATGTGTAATTATATTTATATCGTATTTATTTATGGCTTTTATCATTGCATCTGTATTCTGCTCTCTTATAACAGTTTTTAAAGAGCTAAAATATTTACTGGTTGCATTTTTCCCAAATAAATGAACAAGGTTATAAAAATCAAATGGAGCAACACCTGTATGATAGCCCATAAGCAGTATATCTATATATTTTAAAAGCTCATCATCGACATCTATATCGCCATTTAAGCTTATAAGATTTGCTTCTACTCCCATTAAAACTTTTATATCAGGAAATTTATCGTTCATTCTGTCTATTTCATCTCTGATTTTCCTGTAATTACGGCTTCTTATGCCAAAAAATATATGCCTTGGTCCATGATCAGTAATAGCAATTTCTTTAAGTCCTTTTTTAATTGCGGCCTTTACATTGTCTTCAATTGTGCCTTTTCCATGGCTAAATACAGTATGTGTGTGATAATCAGCAAAAATTTCCATCATTAAATTACCTTTCACCAATTATTTTTACTTCCGTCTCCAGATCTACGCCAAATTTGTCTTTGACTGTTTTTTTAATGTATGCAATTAGATTTAAAACATCATCTGCAGTTGCATTGCCTTTGTTTATGATAAAACCACAATGTTTTTCCGACACTTGCGCACCACCGATTGTAAATCCACTAAGTCCAGCATCTTGAATCAATTTTCCTGCATAAAATCCTTCTGGCCTTTTAAATACGCTTCCAGCACTTGGATACTCCAGCGGTTGCTTCATTTTCCTCAATCCATTTAATTCATCCATTTTAGCTTTTATATCTTTATAATTTCCTTTTTTTAAATGAATCCATGCTCTTAGTGCAATCAAATTATCTGACTGTATTAAACTACTTCTATACCCAAATCTCATATTGCCATTTTTTACTTCATATATAGAACCGTTTCTATCGATAACCTCTACTTTTTCAACTACATCTTTTATTTCAGGACCGTACGCGCCAGCATTCATTGTTATTGCACCACCTAATGTGCCTGGTATACCACTGGCAAATTCAAACCCTGTAAGTTCATTATCCAATGCTGTATTTGCAATCGACGAAAGCAATGCACCAGCTTCCGATACTATTACCTCGCCATCTACATAAATTTTTCTAATAGCGGTCAGTTTTATCACTACGCCTCTTATTCCCTTATCTGAGACTATGACGTTTGTTCCATTTCCCAGTATAAAGTAAGGTATGTTTTCTGATTTAATTAAATCCATAACTTTTATCAACTCATCCACACTTTGAGGTATAACCAGCACGTCAGCCGGACCGCCAATCCTAAAAGATGTATGTCTCCACATAGGCTCATTTATGTATATATTTTCATCTGAAATTACTTTCTTTAACATTTCTACAATCTTTTCCAATATATCAACTCCCTACATGTATTTACAGGAAACTTTCATTCAGTAATATTTTATCAACTATTATCATGTTTAATTCCATTTTGTTTTCCCCTTAAGAGTATAGCACTTTTTTCAAACATAAAAAAGGCAAAAAAATAGAAGGCCTTTTAAACCTTCTTCAAACATTGTAACATACTTTAAATCTTTTACTAATGCAGCCCTCAGAGTCATAAACACTAACAACAGCCGTACACTTTTTGATCTTAATCTCGCAATTGCAATCCCTGCAAAAATATAGGTTATTGCCTATCTTACCCACATTAGTGCTTTTGCAATTTGGGCATTCCATATAACTCACCTCACTAATTAGCTGATCTGAACCTCCTCAGCCTTAAGGCGTTTGACACAACTGATACTGAACTAAATGCCATTGCACCCCCTGCAATAGCTGGATTTAAAAGACCTGCTGCAGCAAATGGAATTCCTATCGTGTTGTAAATAAAAGCCCAAAACAGATTCTGGTAAATATTTCTCATGGTAGCTCTACTTAATTTTATCGCTGTCACCAAGCTCATTAGACTACCGCTTATAAGCGTAATGTCTGACGTCTCAATCGCTACGTCTGTTCCTGTGCCTATGGCAATACCTAAATCCGATTGTGCTAACGCTGGAGCATCGTTTATGCCATCTCCAACCATTGCAACTATTTTACCCTGTTTTTGTAACTTTATAACTTCCTCCGCTTTTTTCTCTGGTAAAACTTCTGCTAACACATGATCAATACCTACTTGTTTTGCAATGGCCTCAGCAGTTCTTGCATTGTCACCGGTTATCATGTATACATCTATGTTTAAAGCTTTTAATTCTTGTATAGCCTTTGCTGAATCTTCCTTAGGCACGTCGGCAACCGCTATTACACCCAAAGCTTTGCATTCAGATGATAAAATCATAACGGTTTTGCCCTCTTTCTCAAGCTCTTCTAAAGAAGATTTTATGTCAGATATATCTACATTTTGCCTATCCATCAACCTTCTATTCCCAATATAATATTCTTTTTCGTTAATTATAGCACAAATACCGTAGCCTGGTATAGTCTCAAATTTGCTCGGATCTGGCAATTTTTCGCAGTTTTCCTTCGATTTATTCACAATTGCTTTACCAAGCGGATGCTCAGAATTTTTTTCAGCTATTGCTGCCAAATATAACAAATCATCTTTCTTTAATTCGCTAAATGAAATGACATCAGTGACTACTGGTTCTCCTTTTGTAATAGTACCAGTTTTGTCTAACACAATAGCATTAATCTCTTTTGCCTTTTGCAAATATTCGCCGCCTTTTATTAGTATCCCATTTTCTGCGCCCTTACCTGTACCTACCATCACAGATGTGGGTGTTGCAAGGCCTAATGCACAAGGACATGCAATGACAAGCACAGATACTGCACTTATTATACCCGCATTAAAATTTCCTAAAATAAGGTACCATATCAAAAATGTGATAACTGCTATTCCAATCACTACAGGTACAAAAACTCCTGATACTTTATCAGCGATCTCTTGAATAGGTGCTTTTGAACCCTGTGCATCCTCAACCATCTTTATTATTTGTGATAGGACAGTGTCTTTCCCAACCTTCGTTGCTTTAAACTTAAAAGTACCTGTCTTATTTATTGTTGCGCCTATTACTTCATCATTGACATTTTTATCAACAGGAATGGATTCTCCTGTTATCATAGATTCATCTATGGCCGAACTTCCCTCTACAATTACACCGTCTACTGGTATTTTTTCACCTGGCCTTACTACAACTATATCTCCCACTTCTACTTCTTCAATCGGTATATCTATTTCTTCTCCATTTCTTATGACTCTTGCAGTTTTCGCCTGAAGTCCCATAAGTTTCTTTATTGCTTCAGATGTTTTGCCTTTTGCTATAGCCTCAAGCATTTTCCCTAATGTAATAAGAGTGATTACAACGGCCGACGCTTCAAAATACAAGTAATTGTGTATTTCTGACATAGGCTTGGTAAATACATTGCACAAGCTATAAAAATATGCAGCAGATGTACCGAGAGCAACTAATGTATCCATGTTAGCAGACATGTTTTTTAAATTATGCCAAGCGCCTTTATAGTACCTATATCCAATAATAAATTGGACTGGTGTAGCTAAAAGTATTTGAAACCACGGCATTTCCAAAATTCCTGCAGGTAATTTAAAAACTTTTAATACCATAGCAAGAAGAAGTGGAAAAGTCAAAATCGAAGATATAATTACCATAGCTTTTGTTTTTTTTATCTCGGCTTCTCTCTCATTTTTTTCATAGTCTAATGCACTATCTTTTTTTTGTTTCGCATCATAGCCGATGTCTCTTATGGCTTTTGTCATCTGTTCTACACTTATAGCGTCTGAATTATATTCTACAGATGCCTCCTCTGTAGCAAAATTAACGTTTGCTTTATATACTCCAGGCAATTTATTCAAAGTCTTTTCTATTTTAGTAGCACATGAAGCACATGACATGCCAATCAATACAAGATCAGCTTTATCTCTTACTACGCCATATCCTAAATCTTCAATTTTTCTTGTCATATCATCTATGTCAACTCTTTCTGGATCGTACACAACTGTCGCCTTCTCGACTGCCAAGTTGACATTTGCATCATCAATTCCTTCTAAATTTTTAAGACCTTTTTCTATACGTGCAGCACAAGATGCACAAGTCATGCCAGTAATTTTTAAAGTAGCTTTTTCAGGCATATAAGTCATCTCCTTAATTATATTCCTAATGCTTCATCAATAGCTTTTAAAATCATTTCTTTAGGTGGCACACCCGAATTATGTCCATTTACTTTATATATCCTACAACCATAAAATGGTTCATCATTCCTTCTCTCTTTTTCAATATCTTTTCCATTTATATGAATCGATGGCTAACCTAAAAATTTATATCTATATGCATCTTCTTCAGATTCTATTTTTATTGTGTCTACATCATCTTTAATATTTTTTTCTGATAAAACCTCCTTTAACAATTTTAATGCTGGTTCTGAATTAGGACATCCTTCGAAGTATAAAAAGCTTATCTGCATATTCCCACCTCCTAAAAATTTATCACATTAAACGGCTACTAATATACCCCCTATAGGTATCTTCAATGTTATTATATAATTCCGATATGTTTATGTCAATATTATTTTGATAACTTTTCATAAGTTTATGCATAACTGCATCCTATATGCAAATAATAATTTTGATTAAAATCAATTGGAGGTGTTTTTTATGAATGCAGAAAGCGTAGTAAAGTGCGGTGTTAACACATGCACATATTGGAAAGATATGAGATGCCATGCACAATCAATCGAAGTAAATCCAAAGACTCCGACAGCAAAGACCAGCGCAGAAACTGAATGTACAACATTTAAGTCAAGATAAAAAAATCTATAACTGTTGTTTTTTAAAAAGAGCTGAATAATTGCCTATTTCAGCTCTTTTCCCTGAACTATAGAAGATATCGGTTTATGAAATACTTCTAATAAAATTTTAATGAACAAAAGTCATTTAAATTCTTATTTTTCATTACATACTTTCATATATATAATTTATATAATTTTTCATTATTTCAATTTTTCCTTTCATCCATCACATGCCCACCTTTCATAAATATAACGCATAAATCCAAAATAAGTTCACATTGATTTTATCAGATATAATTATGCTATATCCATACCAAAAGGTATAATATTACATGAAGGAGTTGATTCAATATGGGAAGCTCAATGAATAGAACTGAAATTATTAAAAGAAGATATGAAAGAATTGCAAAATATTATGATCTTATGGAAAGCCTTATGGAGTCTTCAGGCGGTAAAAAGTGGAGAAAGATGCTTTGGTCCGAAGTTTCAGGAAACACCATACTTGAAGCAGGTATTGGTACTGGCAGTAATATTTTATATTATCCTGAAAGTAAAAAAATTTATGGTATTGATTTTTCACCTAAAATGGTAGAAATAGCAAAAGATAAGGCCAAAAGGTATGACAAAGATGTCGATATTAGAGTAATGGATATAGAAAACCTTGAGTTTAATGATAATACATTTGATGCTATCGTAACAAGCTGTGTGTTTTGTTCTGTGCCGGATCCTATAAAAGGATTAAAAGAGCTTAAAAGAGTATTAAAAAATGATGGGAAGCTTTTTATGCTTGAACACGTAAGAAGCAAAAAACTAATCATAGGTACACTAATGGATATCCTCAACCCCCTTACAGTAAACACATGGGGTGCAAACATAAATAGAGATACTGTAAAAAACTTAAAAATTTCAGGATTTAAAATACTTAAAGAAGAAAATCTAGCTCTTGACATAATGAAACTTATAATTGCAGGCAAATAAAAAAGTCGATATGTGAAACAAAAAATTTCTCAATCTTCATAAGATCTTTATAATTGCATTGTATAATAAAATCACAATAAAAAAACTAGGAGGAATTTTAAATGAGAAAGAAAGTTATAGCTATATTCGCAGGTGTGCTAATAATAGGTGCTATAGCATTTACGCAAATGCCTGCGTTAAGAGCAAAGGCCGATACAATTAATAATGGCTATGGGTTTAACATGATGGGTTCAAATTTCAACTATAATGCGATGTATAACTACATGAAAAGCCTGACAGCAAAAGATGTGCAAAATATGGTGGGTGGAAATATAGATGAAAAAGATGCGCAAAATATGCTAAATGCATGCACAAATGCGCTAAAGAACGAAATCAACGAACAGCAAAAGTAATTTAGGAGCCAAATGGCTCCTTTTTTACGTAGTTAATTCGCATCCAAAATCATATCTGAAATAATGTAAGAATTCCTAAAGAACATACAAGTAAATATATTATCACGAGTACGACTTTTTCCCATTTTTTTAATTTATACTTTTCAGGTAATGCCTTCCATCCAAGCGCTATCAAAAATCCAAGGACAATTGGCAAAAGCAATGAATTCATTATTTCGACTGAAATTGTCAATGCTATAAGTGGTATTCCTGATAAGACGATAATGGCGGAAATAATGATACCTGCAGCATATAAACCGTAAAATATTGGAGCTTCTTTCCATGATGAATTAAGGCTTCGCTTAAAATCCATAACTTCACCCAAAGACCATGAAGTTGCCAATGAAACAACGACAGTTGCTATCAAAGAAGCACCAATAATACCCGCAGAAAATAGAATTTTACCACCAACCTGTCCTACAAATGGTATAAGTGAATCAGCAATCTGCTGAATATTCGTAAGTGAAACATTTGGATTTATCCGTCCAATAGTTGCAGCCGTTAATACAAGTACAACCGCCATGATTATCTGAGTTACAACTGAGCCGACAGCAGTGTCAATGCGGCTAAACCTTATTGATTTTTCAGTCAATTTTTTATCTATCACAGCGCCTTGTTGGTAAAATATCATCCAAGGCATTATTACGGCTCCAACATTTGCTGCTATAAGCAGCCTATAAGATTCATCGTAGAAAGGCTTCTGTCCGATAATCCCATTTATTATTGATGAAGTATCGGGATGTGCAAGTATAACCGCTGGTATAAAGCTTAATTCAAATAGTCCAATAAATATAGCTATGCGTTCAACAATAGTATAACGTCCAAAGCCTGTTATTAATATTAAACAAATTGATGCAAGTGATATGCTTATCCACTTTGGTATACCAAACAATAAGCCAACACTGGCAATACCAGAAAATTCTGTAACTAAAGCACCTATAGCAGAAACCACAAGTGTTAAAACTGAAAACCATGCCCAACCTGCACCAAACTTCTCCTTAATTAATTCACCATGACCTTTACCAGTCGTTATTCCAATGCGTGTTGTAAGTTCCTGCACAAAATACAGAATTGGTATAAGCAAAAATTGCAACCACAACAAGCTATAACCCCATCTTGCGCCCGATTGTGCCGATGTTATAATAGATCCTGCATCAGTATCTGCTAACATAACAGTGAGTCCTGGGCCTATTGTTGCAAGTAACAATAAAATAGCAGATTTTTTCTTTTTTGAACCTTCAAAGTTATGAGATAGTGTAAGTTCGTTTTCGTTTAAAGGCATTTAGGCACCCCTTCTATATAAGTTTTTCTGAATTCAATAAAGCATAAGAAATGTAAACCTATTTTTACAGTTCTTTGATTCTGAAATTCATTCTCAATTAGATTATACAATAGATTTCCTTATACTGCAATAATAAAAGCCCTCTTTTTTGTAAAGAGAGCTCTATAATAATTATTCTGCTGCTTTTTTAAGTGCTCGATCAAGGTCATACAATATGTCGTCGATGTCTTCTATGCCTATCGAAAGTCTTATTTGATCAGGTGTTACACCTGCTAATAATAATTCTTCTTCGCTTAATTGTGAATGTGTCGTGCTTGCTGGATGAATTACCAAAGACTTTGCGTCACCAACATTAGCCAGCAATGAGAATAATTCAAGGCTGTTTATGAATTTGATTCCAGCATTTATTCCACCTTTTATTCCAAATGTCAATATCGCTCCAGCACCTTTCGGCAGGTATTTCTTTGCAAGTTCATGGTATTTGTTTTCTTTAAGCCCAGGATAGTTTACCCATGATACATTTGGATTTTTTGACAGGAATTCTGCTACTTTTTGTGCATTTTCCACATGTCTTTGGACTCTTAATGATAATGTCTCTAATCCTTGTAAAAATAAAAATGCATTGAAGGGACTTAAAGATGCACCAGTGTCTCTTAAAAGTTGTACTCTCAATTTTGTGATATATGCAGCAGGTCCAAATGCTTCAACGTATTTAAGTCCGTGATAGCTTGGATCTGGCTCTACAAATTCAGGGAACCTTCCGCTTCCTGCCCAATCAAATTTCCCTGAATCTACTATTATTCCGCCTATTGATGTCCCGTGGCCACCTATAAACTTTGTCGCTGAATGTACTACTATATCTGCGCCATATTCAAACGGACGGAAAAGATATGGTGTTGCAAATGTGTTGTCTACGATAAGTGGAATTTTGTTTTCATGGGCTATTTTTGCAATAGCCTCGAAATCAGGTATATTTATTCCAGGATTTCCTATTGTCTCTATATACAATGCCTTTGTTCTGTCTGTTATTGCTTTTCTGAAATTTTCCGGATCATCTGGATCTACAAATGTAGTTTTAATGCCCAATTTAGGCAATGTTAAAGCAAAAAGATTGTATGTTCCACCATATAATGTGCTGGCAGATACTATTTCATCGCCAGTACCTGCTATATTTAATATAGCGTACGTTATGGCTGCAGAGCCAGAAGCTGTAGCAACAGCGCCAACACCACCCTCTAAGGCTGCTATTCTCTTTTCAAATACATCATTGGTGGGATTCATGATTCTCGTATAGATATTTCCTGATTCTTTAAGGCTAAATAAAGAAGCAGCATGTTCAGTATCTTTAAATATATACGACGATGTTTGATAAATTGGCACTGCCACTGCACCTGTGGCTGGATCTGGTTCTTGCCCTGCATGCACCTGCAATGTGTCAAATTTTAACTTTCTTTCTTCACTCATCTAAATCTCTCCTCTTCATAATTTTAGTTTAAAAAAAATTAAAATGTTATTTTTATAATTCACCTCTTTTCGCTTTTTTAGAATATTAAAAGCCCTCTTCGATGTAGAAGAGGGCTAAATTACGCCGCTCCTCTCATCTCTCAGGTTTCCCTGCAGGATTTGGCACCAGACGCAAATATATGCCGGTTGCCGGGTTTCATCGGGCCAGTCCCTCCACCACTCTTGATAAGAGGTTCGATATTTTCTTTATATTGTTATTTATATTAACACTTTAAATCAATAATGTCAATAGGTTTTCTTGGACTTTTATTTCAAAACCTTATTTAATTCGTCAAAATCATACGTATTTATCACATCTTTCGCTTCAAGCCAACCTTTACGAGCGATGCCTACGCCATATTTTACGTCATCAAGCCCTTCTATCCTATGTGCATCTGGACAGATTGCAAATTTTACACCTTTTTCTTTTGCATATTTTATGTATCTCCAATCCAGGTCCAGTCTATAAGGGCTCGAATTTATTTCAATTATTTTACCATATTCGGCAGCACTATCTATAACTTTATACACATCAAGGTCATAGCCATCTCTTGCAAGGAGAAGTCTCCCTGTTAAATGTCCAATGATTTTTGTGTATTTATTTTTTATAGCTTTTATTATTCTTTCTGTCATGTCGTCTTTGCTCATTTTAAAGTTGGAATGAACAGATGCAATGACAAAGTCAAATCTTCTCAATATATCTTCGTCATAATCAAGTGAACCGTCTTTTAATATATCAGATTCTATACCTTTTAATATCTTTATATCAGTATATTTGCTATTCAATTCATCTATTTCATCCAATTGCCTTAAAATATCTTCTTCTTTAAGTCCATTTGCATAAAATGCAGATTTACTGTGATCTGTAATGCCAATAACTTTATAACCGCGATCTCTTGCCGCATTAACCATCGTGGAAAGTGTATTTGCACCATCGCTGTATATCGTATGTACATGAAAAACCCCTTTAATGTCTTTTTCATCTATTAATACTGGAAGTAACCCTTTTTCTGCTGCTTCAATTTCACCCATATTTTCACGAAGTTCTGGAGGAATATATTGAAGACCTAAACTTTTAAATATGTCGTCTTCATCACGGCATTTAATAAGTAAATCACCCTTAAATAGACCATATTCATTCATCTTTATTCCCATTTGCCTTGCCCTATGCCTCATAGCTGTATTGTGCTCTTTGCTACCGGTAAAATGGTGCAATGCATATGGATATTCTTCATCTTTAACAACCCTTAAGTCTACATTTATGCCAGATTTCAATATTATGCTAGTCTTGGTTTCACCCTTAGCAACAATATCTTTCATACCTTCATACTTTGTAAATACATCCATAAGCTTCTCAGGATTATCACACGTAGCAAGAATATCTATGTCTTTCACTATTTCTTTTCTTCGCCTTAAACTTCCAGCAATCTCGCATCTTATTGTCAATCCACTGTCAATAAGGTATTGTTTTAATGATGTGGCCTCTAAATATGCATCCATAAATAGATGTTGTCCACTAAATTGTTTTATAAATTGTATACCTTCAAGGATTTTTTTCTGTGTCTTTTTACCAAATCCTGGCAATTCTACAAGTCTATTTTCATTACAAGCGTATTCTAATTCTCCAACCGTCTTTATATCCAATTTGTCATACAATGTTTTTATCTTTTTAGGTCCAAGACCTGGTATTTTTAACATCTCAATGAGGCCTTCAGGTATCGATGCTTTAAGATTTTCATAGTATTCAAGTCTACCTGTAGTAATAAGCTCAGTAAGCTTTTTATTTAATGCATCACCTATACCCTTTACATCTTTTAATCTATCTTCTCTTATTAATTTTTCAATATCGTCATCAAGGACTTCTATTGTACGAGCAGCATTATAATACGCTCTCGACTTAAAAGGATTTTCACCCTTTAATTCTAATAAAAGCCCTATTTCATTTAGTATATTGATAACAGTTTTCTTATCCACATTTATCACTTCTCTACATATTTATTTACTGCGTCGATAAATTTATATACATCATTTATTTTATCAGTTAAAAATGTCTTTATATAACTCCATTTAATGTCAAGATATTGATGTGCAAGTACATTACGTAACCTGGCTATTTCGGCAATCGATTTTGCAAGTTCTTCATCTATTGTTTCTATTTCACCGAGCTTTAAAATAATTTCTCTATAAGAATTAGGTATATCGATATTTTCATTTGCAATTATTATTTTTGAAATATCTATTAAAGCATTTGATATATTTTCGATTATTCTTTCCACATTCCTTCTAGTAATTCTGTCAGTATTGTACACTTCGTATGTTAATTTTTTGTATTCATCTAAATCATTTAACTCTATTTGTATAAAATCTATTCTTTTCAATATATTTAATTTATCTGATTCATTAAGCATTTATTTTCCTTCTTTCTTGCCTTATTTTATATATGTCCAAAACTACTTCTCTAAAATCTTCAGCTTCCATAGAAACATTAAGCATATAATTTAAATAAAAATTTTCATCATTTACTACTATCTTTTTCCCTCTCAATGCTTCCCATGCAATTGAGGCATTTGCAATGTTTAGCACTACTAGATCAACATCTTTTTTAAGCAAATCTTCTAATTCGTTCCACAACTTAAATACCAACTTTTCATTATAATTTTTAAAATATACCGCAATATCTATATCAGACTCTTTCATGCTCTTTCCTTTTGCAACAGAGCCAAATAAAAAAGCCATAATAATATCTTCTCTATCTTTGAAAAATTCTTTAAGCATTGATAAATAATCCATAAATATCACCTAACTCAAATAATTGCCGATATATTCTTAATATATTATATCATTTTCACTGTAAAACAAAAATAATAAAGTATGGTCTATGTATGAACCATACTTTATTTATAGTTTGTTTATTTCTCAATTTTAAATATAGTTATAAAAATTACAGCTAATATTGAGCATCCAGCGCCAAAATAAAATGGTGCAGAAGGTGCAACTTTATCCCACAGATACCCTGCAATAAAACTAGCAGGCAGTGCAAGAATACCAATGGAAGCATTGTACAACCCAAAAGCCGTTCCTCTACTATTTTCATCTACAAGATGTGCAACAAGAGACTTTGCTACACCTTCCGTCGTAGAATAATAAACACCGTAAATTGCATATAAAACCCATATATGCCAAGGCACACTAGCCAATGCAAATCCAATGTACGTAACTGCATAAATTAACCATCCGATTTTAATTACATTAACTCTCCCAATCTTGTCAGACAGCATTCCAGATGGTACAGACAATAAAGCATAAAAAAGGTTAAACATAGCAATAATAATAGGTATCATGGCTGAGTTTACACCTACACTACGAGCTCTTAATATTAAAAATGCATCACTACTATTCCCAAGTGTAAATATGAGCATAACTATAAAAAACAACAAAAATTTTCCTTTGAATATAGTAAAATCAAATTTAAATGGCGTACTGACATTCTCTCCTTTTCTCTCAACTACGAATAATCCAATAAGCAATATTGTGATAAAGCCAATAAGCCCTGCAACTAAAAATATTACCCTGTATTTCGTTTCATCTATATATTTAGCTAGCAAAACCATTAACCCTGTTGTGATAAGTGGTCCAATAAATGAGCCTAACGTATCAAGCATTCTTTGAAATCCGAATGAATAGCCCATATTTTTCATTTCAGATGACTTTGCAACAAGTGCATCTCTTGGTGCATCCTTTAAACCTTTGCCAATGCCATCAGTAAAGCGCAATCCAAACGTCATTGTCGCACCATTAGTCAACGATAGAAAAATTCTTCCTATTGCAGAAAATAAATATCCTATAAAGACGATTGATTTTCTCTTTCCAAGTTTGTCAGATATTATGCCAGAAACTATCCTCATAATGCTGACAATTGTTGTTACACTTCCCTCAATTAACCCTACGGTTTCTTTACTTAAACCCAATATCTGAGTATAAAATGTTGGCAAAATAGGCTGTATCATGTCTTGACTCAAGCCGCCAAAAAAAGCAACCCATCCCAATGTTTTAATATTATTGACTGTATTCTTATTTTGTCTTTCTTTGTTGTCCATTTTATTACCCTCCTAATTAAATCTTGATTTAATCTTTTCTAAAGCAATTAAAGCGATGTTCTTTGTTAAAATTGAAAAATTATCTATATTGTTGTAAATATAGTCGTATGCAGTTTTATCGCCTATTTCGCCTAATGCCGCTACAACAGCTTGTTCAATGTATGGATCCCTACTTTTTTTATCCTTCTTAAGAAATTCTATTAAAGCACTTTTTGCTTCTTTAATCTTTAGTTCCCCAATAATTTTCGCTGCCATATACTGAACATTATAATCAGGATGATTTAAAGCCGTTATAAGCTTTCGACTATAATCATCATTCGCAATATTTTTAAAATCATACCCACATTTTTGACACTTTTCATCGCCAATATCTG
>JASBVU010000498.1 GCA_029960905.1 Thermoanaerobacterium sp. | reverse complement strand
CTGTAATGATTGTACAAAGTTTATACAATGTACTTTTAGTATCAGTCAATCTTGCAACAAAGCCGTAAAGATTTCCAACAGCCGTCGTGTAAATTTCTGCAATCAAAATGAAACTGTATATTAGCTTAAGCAACGTTGAGAACTTGCCAGCAATATAAAGCATAGGTATTTGATAATTTGAAACTTGAGGCATGTTCAAAAGAATTGCCACCAAAATCATCGTAGCACCAGACCACAAACCTAAGCCTCCAAATAAAGCGCCTAATTTTAGGTCTGATTTATTAGTTGTTTGATTTCCAAGTGGTGCCAAAATTGCCACAGACATTAGCAAATTATATGAAGCGTAAATAACCCCAGATACAAAAAAATTTTTAACGGCTGCATCAAATGGCATTGATATGCGGTTTAATACAGAAATATCTGGTGTATAAAAAAGAGCTAATGCACTTATCAAAAATACCCCCAACAATAAAATCGGTACCACAAAAGAAATAGCAGAAATAACACCTGCTATTCCTGTCAATACTGTCATGACTGATATTACAGCCATCAAAATCGCTCCAAACTGAGATGGCAATCCAAACTGTTCTTTAAAAATTGCTGCCGTGCCTGCCAACATTGCCGTGAAAGCGCCAAATAAAAAAAATATAATTACATAATCGATTATTTTGCCAAAAAAAGGACCTCCAACATCCATAATAACCTCATAATGTGAAGAAGCATTAAGCCTATTACCCAATAGCAAAATAAAATACCCATATACGATAAACATGATGGCTGCGGCAAAAAGACCCACAAATCCTTTTACACCGTGATATCCAAAGAATTGCAGTACTTCCTGTCCAGATGCAAACCCAGCACCGACTACAGTACCTATATATGTCGCAGCAATTGAAAATACCGACAATCCTTTATTTTTCAAAAATTCCGCCTCCTAAACGCTTTTTCACTAATATATATATTCTCCTAAACGATTTTTATTTATAATCACTTTCAATATTACGAAAATCGCTATGAAATCTTTAGATAAAGATAAAAAACCCCGTCTTAATGAACGGGATTTCCCTTGTTTAATTCTTTCATTTATTCACAACTTCGACGCTGTGCTTTTCCAGTATTCTGCAAAAAACACCACAAAAACACTTATCATGAGTCCTAATATAAAAGCAATTGCTATATTTAATGATTTCTTCGGCGACACAGGTTTATCAGGAACAATAGCCTTTGATGTAACCATAATACCTTGCTCGCCTAAGTTAGATGCTTTTACAAGTTGAAGCATGTTGTACTTTTCCATCATTATATCTCTTGTATTCTTTAAAAGGTTCAACTTTGTCTGATTTTGTTCATATTCAGCTTTGTTTGCAGGATTCGTGCTGTTTAATTCGTTTGTGGCCGCTTCGATTTTTGAATTTTGAAGATTTATCAGATTCTCTATTGTGCTTATAAGTTTATCTGTCTGCCTATTATTTCTTGATACGATGTAAGACTTAAAATTTGCCGCAATGGCATCAGCTATTTTAGCCGCTAATTTGGGATCTTTCTCCTTTACAGTAATTGTTATTAAATTCGTGTTATCAATTGATTGCACGTCAATTTCGTTTTTAAAATTGTCAAGCGTATATTTTTTAGGGTCAAGCTTTAATTGTTTAATTGTATCTAACAATACTTGTGGATTCGTGACTTCTTCTTTATATGTATTTACTGTCATATCTTGATATTTTAAAATAGACGACAATAAATATGATAAATCTTTGTCTGCTGTATCGCTTTGTATCATTGAACCATCACTGCTATTTTGATTAGGCAAGACTACTGTTGTATTTGAACCAAAAAATCCTGTTTGTGGCGTTATATCCGACACACTCAAAGTCGTAGTTGCTTCATAAGTTGGTTTTATTACAAAAAAGCTCAATAAACCAGCTATCAATACAGATACAATAGTTATCAGAGCGATAGTCTTCCG
>JASBVU010000497.1 GCA_029960905.1 Thermoanaerobacterium sp. | reverse complement strand
CTTTATACTTGAAAGATAAAGAGGGTAATATTTTGGTATTTGAAGATAAACTGGATACGCTTGAATTTGATTTCTCAAGTATAAAACCAGAAAAGACGGCGAGGGGTAATATTGATTACTTATGGTTTACGAAAATATTAAAGCCCAAAGCAAAAGTACACCTATAGTTTTTAGAGATTGGGTGTACTATGGAGACGTATATAGAGAAAGCTGTTGGGCAAGAGTATATGCCACAATAGTAGATGTTCCTTATGGTGGTGTATCAACTGCACAGACAACTTTAGAATTGGTAGAATATTTATATATAAACAATCAATTTTACAGCAATGATACCAATTACCAAATTCAAGAAGCGGGTTCGGAAGCTATTAGGGACATGTATGGTAAGATCGCATTAGGATATAATACGACGGTTAATAACTTTTACTGGGATGGTAATTACTGGGTATGGCAAAATTGGCAGTTCAAGCCACAATTAAGTGTTGAGACTTCTTTGGGTGGGGGATACGGTATCTGGTCTGCTGGTGCAACTCTATCATATTCCATAGAGTCTCCCCAATGGAAATATAGACAGTCAAATTATAAAACCTCATATCCTAAAGATGGAAAACATCCTAAAAACGCGATACAGCACATACCTAAATCAAAAAACATTTGTCTGTTAGATCATGGAGATAATTTGTTTATAATAGCCAATTCTATTTCAACTATTGACAGCGAGCAAGCTCCTAACGTTACTACAACTGCAAAATTTGGATGGACATTTGATATATTCTACTATTCAGAAGGAAGACAGGATTACTATACGGATTTTGGTCCTTCTTTAAATTATTAATTATGTTAAATAAATAGATTTAACAGTAAATTGTTTATAATAATATAGCAGGAAAGATATCATGTGATAGTAGGATTTTTAAAGTTAATATGCTATTCTGCACTTTATAGCCCTACTATCACTTAATTTTATTTTTGAGAAAGTTATTATTCGATAGGAGTGGTTACTAGCATGAAAGTATCAAAGAAAGACATCATTATTTTTATTTTACTAGCGATTATTATAACTACAGCTATTATGGCGGGTCATTATA
The DNA here is from genome assembly GCA_029960905.1 of Thermoanaerobacterium sp. GTDB lineage: Bacteria > Bacillota > Thermoanaerobacteria > Thermoanaerobacterales > Thermoanaerobacteraceae > Thermoanaerobacterium. The sequence goes on along the minus strand of JASBVU010000497.1, from coordinate 879 downwards.
AAATTCAAAGGGATAGAATGGAAGTTTTTGTCAACCAAAGCTGCTATATGAAATTTGTTGATTATTTTTTGAGGCAAAATGAAAATCTATATGATCAATTTAAACCTATTTTTGAAGAAAAACATATAACGGTCAAAGAGTTGGTTCCAATAAATCAATCGGCAAAGGAAATTGTGACTTTTGTTGATGAATTAACAGATTACTATAATGCGTTTTATGGAAACAGTAACAACATATTAGGAGAACCGAGTCAATACACACAGCTTATGCACTCAGTAATTTATGTGGAAACATTTAAACTATTAAATGGAGGCAAATATGAAATAGAAATACCTGATTATTTAATTGAATATTTCAATCGTATTCAGTTAGAAGAAAAATTGAGTCTAATACAAAAAGCTATTCAAGAATTTAGGAACCAACATGCAACATATTTGGAAAATCCATTGATGAATCCTGCGGGGAAAAGTTTTTTAAAAGATGCTTACTGGCAAAAACTATTCGATGAATTAGATGATCGACTGTTACACGCGTATAGATACATAAATCCATAAACAGTATGTGACTATTCGACTTCAAAAAATACTTTGACAGATATCTAGCGGCATCCTGCCCCTAATTTATTAGGGGCAGGATGCTACATTCAACAAAAGGTGGTGCTGTATATGAAAAAGAAGTTGGTAATTATAGCAATTTCGGTAGGAATTTCCGCAGGAATATATATTGCCGGCTATTTTATTTGTAAATCATATTTCATGTGGGGCAGCCCCATGCAAAGTTATACAGCGGACTGGACTACAAGACATTATTATCTTTATATATGGATAGTGTCCATTTTATTGGCAGCATTCAATTATCCTGCAACGTCTTTAGCAACAA
>JASBVU010000496.1 GCA_029960905.1 Thermoanaerobacterium sp. | reverse complement strand
TTAATCACTCATAAGATAACGGGTTTTTCCCGGCTTAGCTTACTAAATTTCAGCCAGCAGCTCTGAGGTGATATATGTCAAACTAACTTATTGGCTTTCACCGACCGCCAACTCTCTTAAAAGTTTGGTTTGCATAAATTGTCCTCTTCATCGCTTTTTTCGCATTTTAGATAATTATACAATATGTAAAAAAAGACGTCAACATCTTAAGTTGTAATGGCGGACCTTACTTTTACGCCTTCAATGCTGCCAAGCTTACCAGTTAAAGCACCTATGTCATCTGTCGTACCATCAACAATCAGCGATATGATTGACACATTTCTTTCTTTATAAGGAATACCCATTCTACCCACTATAATATCGGCATACTCGCTTAAAATATGGTTAACTTTATCAGATGTCAATTCTCTGTTTTGAACTAAGATTCCAATCACAGCAAGTCTATTCCTCATCATTTCTCACATCATTCTCATCATCAAAAAATTCTCTATCATCTATAGATAATATCGCCTCAAGTTCTCCTTCAAGGAGTGTTTTAAATTTAGCCTTAAATACATTTAACTTTTTTCTTTGACTTTCAAGCTCTGCTCTAATCCTTACGACTTCTTGATTAGCCTTCTGCATTATTTTTTCTGCTTCCTGTTGAGCCTGCTGTATTATTAAATCAGCTTCTTTCTTGGCATTTATCTTTAAATCTTCAGCCGATTTTTGAGCGACAACCAGCGTATTATTTAGCGTTTTTTCTATATCAGTGTAATTCTGCAACTTATCATTCAATATGTTTACTCTGTCCTTTAGATCAGAATTCTCTTTATACAGCAGTTCATAATCTTCCATAACTTTGTCCAAAAACTCATCAACTTCATTTTCATTATAGCCTCTAAATGACCGTTTAAACTCCTTATTATGTATGTCCATCGGTGTTAACATGCCAACCACTCCTTGTCATCTTATTGTTATTTGTATTTCAAAATGTGAACATATATCCTTCCTTTTCTTGATGTGCCCAAAACTTCTTGAAGTTTGATCCTTCCATGACCTCTTAGAGACATAATGTCCCCTTCTTTTACTTCAAAGGAAGGTGACATATTTGTCTCCCAATTTACCTCAGACAGACCAGCTTTTATCATTTCCGAAGCCTTTGTCCTCGATATTTTAAATCCTGACGCAATTATACTATCAAGCCTTACAGATGCAACGGTTGTTTTAATGTCATCGTACTCTATTAGAGGCTCCATAACCTCATCTAAATCAATGGAATTTACAATAACCTTTTCTCGACCTATCTTTTTTAAATTCATCAAAATATAATTGGCTATATCATTATGTACTATAACATCGCAGTTTTCCTGTATTTTTATTATATCACCAATTTTTTCTCTTTTTATACCTAGACCTAACAGTGAACCTAACACATCTCTATGTGACAGCCTTGATAAGTCGCCATTTATTCTTATTCCCTTTATTATGTCAAAATGGTCACTGTCTGCCACATGAAAAAGTACCGGATATATACATGCTACTTTTCTCTCTGCTTCTTTAAATCCACCATCGAATCTACAATCTATATCGTCATATTTGTCAATCAACTTTAGCAGTATCTTTTGATCTTTCATGCTTAGAAAATCTGTAAATCTATCACGCCTATTTTTCTGTACCCAGTTTATTATATCGTTAAGTCTTGCAGTACTGTATTCCATGCCTTCACCCTTTTAATGCTAATAAGTCATATTAATGAAATTAAATTGATCAATATTGGTCTTATTACATACTGGATAGCTAACATAGCAAGGATAGGCGAAAAATCTATCATCATATTTCTTCCAATTGATGATTTAAATTGCAACCTTCTGAAAGGATCCAAAATAGGTTCTGTCACTGTAATGACAAATCGCGATATGGGGTTTCCCATATTTTCCATTCTTAAAAGAGATAGTACCACCCTTATTACAATAAGCCAATTTACA
>JASBVU010000495.1 GCA_029960905.1 Thermoanaerobacterium sp. | reverse complement strand
TTATCTCTTAAAAACAATAACAAAAATGCGGGCAAATGCCTCGATGGCTTACGAGTTTTTTTCTTCAAAGAACTCCCTGCCTTCTGAATGTAGTAAGAAAACCCCCTTTTCAGGAGGTATTCTTCTTAATTCCGAGCAAATTCTTTCATACGATCTTGTACTTGTTTAACCGCTTCCTGGGGCAGTTCTTTTTCGCCTCCAAGTTGTTTGGCTTTTAAAACCAATTCGGCAGCTTCATCAATTGCCACAAGTAAGCGGGCTGTATTAAGAGGATCTGAAGAAAAAGTTAATACTCCATGGTTAGCCAGCAAGACTGCTGATATTCCGGAATGTTTTTTGATTGTATCAATTATTTGATTTACGGATGCTTCAGAACCTCTTGGCGCCCAATCAATAACAGGAATCGGCTCAGTGATGTTAAAACGAAGCAATGGCTCATATACCAATGGAATGGGCTGATGCGCAATTGCAAAAGCTGTAGCATTCGGTGCATGTGTATGAATCACTGATCCGACAGATCGTCTTTCTTTATAAACAGATGTGTGCATCAAAATGACTTCAGCATTGGTTGCATCGATATTTCCATCTTCAATAGTTCCGTCTAAATGAACGACAACAAAGCTGTCTTCGTTTAAATTTGATACATCGCCGCCTTTTGTCATCACAATATGTTCTTCATCAATCCTTGCTGACAAATTGGCATGGTACCCTTTAAACATGGACCCTGTTCTTAATAAAAGATTCGTTGCTTCGATCATTTGCTCAATTGCTGTTGTTTTTTTCACGTTATAAATACCTCCTTGTGTATGATAATGTTATTATAATGAGAAATTCACTATAGTGCAACTATTATGTTTTAGATTTATGTCTTTACCTACTCTTTTCACTAGTATATATAAACAATTCCAAGAGAAACGTTAAATTTTATAAGTTGTCCTTTAATAAAAAAATCTTTATAGCATTCACTGCGATCGCTTGGATATAACCTAATATCCATAGCGGGTCTTATGATGACTGAGAGTCTCCGTCAAAATCCAGAAACCTTTAGAAATATTTTTCTAATTGATTATCCAATATTATCATCTCTCTATATAAATTTTTAATTTTTAATTTTGACGGAACTCGTAGTAAAGGTTCGCTAAAAAAAGGTAATCAATCCAAACAGTAGACCAAATATATCCGAAATGATAGTTGATTGACGAGCAATCGATTTTGCTTTTGGAATATCTCCAGCCCCAATACTTCTTGCAATAAGGGAAAATGCCTCGACTCCTATATCCATAAAGAAGCTATATATAAGCTAAAACTGCATTCGATACACCGACTGCTATGACTCATTTAACCCTAATTTTGCAACAAATAGTACAGAAACGATAGCTGTTGCCTTTAATGTCAAAAATATGATATTATAATTTTTAACAAAATACCGAGATGAATTGGTGGAGCCTGTCATCAAGGGATTGCTATATCCTTTGATGGCAGGCTCTTTTTGTATTTTTAAATTTGGAACAAATAATAAATAGAGAAAGGCGGTATTTAAATGTTCATACTACAATTAGCAATTATTTTAATTTCTTCCAAAATTGCTGGGGGAATAAGTGCAAGATTAGGGCAGCCTTCTGTTCTGGGCAAACTCCTGATTGGAATTATTCTGGGACCATCTGTATTAGGATTAATAACGAATACAGATACTTTGGCACAGTTTAGTCAAATTGGCGTCATCTTGCTGATGTTTATAGCCGGATTAGAAACAGATATTAATGAGTTTAAACGAACCGGAAAAGCTTCCGCCTTTGTTGGTGTTGGAGGGATTATTGTTCCTCTTGTTCTAGGATTTTTCTCAGGAATGATGATGAATCTTACACCAATACAATCCTCGTTTTTGGGGCTATTGCTTTCCGCTACCAGTGTAAGCATCTCTGTTCAGACTCTCAAAGAGATGAATCTATTAAAGTCTCGTGAAGGGGCTAC
>JASBVU010000494.1 GCA_029960905.1 Thermoanaerobacterium sp. | reverse complement strand
CAGCATGATGATATTAAAGGCTAGTGAAGACAAGACAAACAAGGGTGCATATATAGCTTCGCTATCTATCCCTTGGGGTGATGGTCAAGAAGACGACAATATCGGTGGCTACCATCTTGTATGGTCAAGAGATTTGTACCATGTAGCGAATGCATTTATTGTGGCTGGTGATACTGATTCGGTAAATAGAGCACTTGATTACCTAGTCAAAGTAGTGAAAGACAATGGCATGATTCCTCAGAATACATGGATAAATGGGAAGCCTTATTGGACAGGCATACAGCTTGATGAGCAGGCGGACCCAATAATATTAAGTTACAGGCTGAAAAGATATGATCTTTATGAAAGCCTCGTCAAGCCTTTGGCGGATTTTATTGTAAAAATAGGTCCTAAAACAGGGCAAGAGAGATGGGAAGAAATAGGCGGATATTCACCAGCAACACTCGCTTCAGAAGTAGCAGGACTTACATGTGCTGCGTATATAGCTGAACAAAATAAAGATTTTGAATCTGCTAAAAGATACCAAGAAAAGGCGGACAACTGGCAAAGGCTTATTGACAGCCTAACTTACACAGAAAAAGGCCCTTTGGGAAATGGTCAATATTATATAAGGATTGCGGGGTTGCCAGATCCAAATGCTGATTTCATGATAAGTATAGCGAATGGCGGTGGTGTATACGACCAAAAAGAAATTGTGGATCCAAGTTTTCTGGAGCTTGTAAGGCTTGGAGTAAAATCAGCAGATGACCCTAAAATATTAAATACGTTAAAAGTCGTGGATGAAACAATAAAAGTCGATACACCAAAAGGACCGTCATGGTACAGGTACAATCATGATGGATATGGCGAGATGTCCAAAACGGAATTGTATCATGGAACAGGAAAAGGAAGATTGTGGCCTCTCTTGACTGGTGAAAGAGGTATGTATGAAATTGCTGCGGGAAAAGATGCAACATCCTATGTAAAAGCTATGGAGAATTTTGCAAACGAAAGCGGCATAATATCGGAGCAAGTATGGGAAGATACTGGACTTCCTACTGATTCAGCATCACCGCTTAATTGGGCACATGCTGAATATGTGATATTATTTGCATCAAATATAGAACACAAGGTACTTGATATGCCAGACATAGTTTATAAGAGTTATGTTGCAAAGTAAAGTACGGATTTTCCGGATAAGTATGTCCGGGGAATCTGTTTTTTATTGCTTAAATGAAGTATAATTGTGTATGAGAATTTGGATTTGGAGTGATAATTATTGCAAAATATCAACATCGGCAATATATATGAAATATACATTGACAATATGGCACATGAAGGACAAGGAGTCGGAAGACTTGATGGAATAGCTGTTTTTGTAAAGGGCGCTTTAAAGGGAGAGAAAGTATTAGCCCAAATAGATGAAAAACACAAAAATTACTTAAATGCACATGTGGAAGAAATATTAGAGCCATCACAGAAAAGAATTATGCCTAAATGCCAATATGCTGATAAATGTGGTGGCTGTACACTTCAGCATTTAACATACAGCGGACAATTAGAATTTAAAAGACATGTAGTCGAAGAAAGTTTAGAAAGAATTGGGAAAATTGATGTTGCCGTATTTGATACGATAGGCATGACTAACCCACTGTATTATAGAGATAAGGCAGAATATCCATTAAGCATTAAAAATGGCAAGATAGAAGGAGGATTTTATGCACCTAAATCACATGAAGTGGTTGGCATTGATTCATGCATGATTCAAAGTAGCGTCAGTGTCAATGCGATGAAAACTGTGGTAGAATGGGCAAACGACTATAAGATTACGGTTTATGACAAAAAAACTGGGAAAGGGCTTTTAAGGCATGTGATAGCAAAGATTGGTTTTGCAACAAAAGAAGTCATGGTTATCGTTGTGGTGAATGGCAGAGATATTCCACACAAAAAAGAACTTGTAAGCCGGCTTAAAAGAAATATTGAGAACTTAAAAAGC
>JASBVU010000493.1 GCA_029960905.1 Thermoanaerobacterium sp. | reverse complement strand
GTTTTATTGCAAAAGCATCTTTGCCTTCAACTTTTTTAGCATATTCTTCTTCTACCTCATTTACAGAGGCTATAACGTCTTTCAAATTTTCTTTATAATGTGCTATAACTACTCCCATTGACGCAGTTGGTCTGTTGCCCATCATCAAGTCAATTTCATCTTTTCTTTCTATAAATCCTGCATCTATTGTAAAATCTGGAATCAACTTCTCATTAACAATTAAATGCCCGCTAAAAGCTGCTCTGAGTTTTACCATAACATCCAATAAATAATTAAGATTTACTATTGCAAACACATCATCTCCACCAGAGTATATTACTTTTCCTGCTTCTTCTCCTTCAATTATTTCCTTCACATACTTTAAAGAATAATTTCTAAGTGCTTCACTAATTAAAGAGTGAATAGCTGGTGTCATTAGTCGTTTTTTATCTTTAATGTTTTTCTTAAAATTTTCTGGTAAAAAGCCTTGTAACTTACTGTGGTACATTTCTAACATATAGGGTGCTAATTCTCCTGCCAGCCACTTCCCCATGTCATCTCCATCCAGTTTATAATCATAATATTCTTTTTATAGCTTTTTAATTTTTCTGATCCATCACATCATTTTGAGCAATTTTTTGAGTTCGTAATTTTTTTTTTATATTAAAACCACAAGTTTTAAAATATTTTATTGAGATTTTCTTCATATAACAATTCGTAATCAAAGTTATCACCGCACCAGTTTTTAAATGCTTCTTTTTTTTTTTTTAGTTGTTTTCAACTTATTATCCGCGTTATTAATTATATCCATCAATGCTATTTATAGAAGGAAAACTTTCTTCTGTATTTTTATCTCCAAACACTTCCTTAAAATATATTTCTGCAGCTCTTTTTGTAAAGCACTTACTGCATAATCCTTCCCCTTGCGCTAAGTACTTATAAGGAATACTTTTATCCTCACTTACCTTGATTATTGCATTTTGCTTTTTAAGAAGTTTAATTTTATAATTCTCTTTCCCTTTTTTTGTATTTTCCTCCTCTTCTCTTGTGGACCTATAGATAAAAACATTGTATTCGCCACATACAGAGCATTTACGCCCTTCTTCTTCATACTGAGAAAAGTTCCTTACCCCTTTTCTTGCTCCCAACATTTTCTCCATAAAAGAATAAAGCAAACCATAAATATTACCAATATTAGGCTCATATTCACCTTGACCCTTAATAAAATTTAATAACTCCTTCATCTCTTCAATATCATCACTGCTAAAATAATCCTTTATCTTATCCAGCTGGATTTCCCAATCAGCTTTATTTCCATCCCCACTCTCTAAAGGCAAAGCAACCCAATACACATCAGGAAAAGTCGACAATTGATTTAAAAAATTTTTCTTTTGCTCATCATTACCTTTCACAATATGAGTAAAAATATACTCACCAATCTTTGCAAACTCATCTTGTACTATCTTTTTAAGTTCTAACGCTCTAATTTCCTCTACGTTTTTTGTAGGCAAAATTGCAAAAAATCTGTTAGGAATAGTAGGTGTTTTAAGGTTTTGATTTATAATCGGATTATTGTCAAAAAATTGTGCTATCCAAAAATCACATAAAGGCTGTTTTTTGAGTTCAGGAAATATTATACAATCAGGTCCATAGATTTCTATAACTTTCTCTATGGCTATCCATGTTAAATAAGATAAAATATAACTTCCCCAATATAAATCTTGTGTTTTTCTAGCTTGGCCAATATATTCTTGCACTGGACCTATAGTAAAGAGAAATAACGTCATCTTATTTAAACTTATATTATTATAAAGATACGCATTCACTGCAGAAGCCAATTTTAAATGTTCAAATATCGTGTGATTTGGGAATCGAGTATCAGCAGGAGCCAAATCCCAAAATTTCTTATATTCTGCTGGCGTATGTTTCTTTAAAATTTCCTCTAAATAACGCCATAAATAAACAAATTTCTCATAATTATCTTTAAAGTTCATTTT
>JASBVU010000492.1 GCA_029960905.1 Thermoanaerobacterium sp. | reverse complement strand
TAAGTCCGTATAATTGTGTAAAAAGTGAAACAGAAAAAGAGCCATGTTGCTTCCCCTTTGGTGAATAAACAGTGAACACAAAACACCAAACATAAGGAGGAATGCAACAACGGCTCAATATTATGAGAGGGGCATTTCTTTCTTATAACTAGTCATATAATATACATTGAGTTTATTGTAATCCCCTTGCTTAGTCCCCTGTCCTTCCATGTCAACTTAGACTTAACTAAGATTTCTAAACAATCATGTAAAAAAATTCAAACATAATATAAAAATAATAATAATCAACATAGCCGTTAGAGATATTGGAAGAATATCTCGTACCAATTGTCCCTCATTTCCTGAATTTTTTGTAATGGAAGCAACTAATGCAACCCTAGATGGTGAAGCCATAGTCATATTAGATGCTGAAACATTTTGGGATGTAGCATACAACAGTTCTGAACTATGTAATTTATTTGCCATTGTGCTTTGAAAATGTGAGAACATTGCATTAGAAGCACTGTTGCTGCCACTCATAAATCCACCGATTGCACCGATTATAGGAGATGCAATAATAAACCAAGAACCCAATAAAGCGGCCACATTTGTCGCGATAAAATCTGTCATTCCAGATTGTTGCATTACACTGGACATAGCAACAAATCCGATTGTTGCCATACTTGCTGGATATACTTGTTGTATCGTTCTAATAATGCAGGATTTGATCTGGAACATTTTTAAACGGTATATCCCAATGGTCACAATAGAAGCTAAAAACAATGCAAATCCCGGGCTATACAAGAGTTCTAAATGAAAATTATATTTTGGTAATCTAACCACCATTACATTAGTAAGGATTAATTTCAAAGACGAATAAAAATGTGATATAAAGATATAAGTCGTTAAAATAAGGTAAGGTATAATAGCTTTTAGAAAACCCCTTTTATTTGTTAGAAGAGTTGATTTTGATACCGCAACTTCTTTAGCTAATTTTTTGTAAATTAACTCTTTTAATTTCCAATAAGTTATCAAACATAAAGGGGATGTAAATCCTGCTAATACACCAGCTAATTCCGTTGAAACATAAGCGCTTATCAACCATGTAGTTAATGATAACGTTGTTGAAACAATTAATATCTCTAAAAAGTAATTTTTTATAGCTCTCTTCCCTCCACTAATGATAACTACCATTACTGTATAAAAAAAATAAAGAGGAATACTTACTAAGGCGCTATACTTTCCCAGTTCATTGAGGGGGACACTCGATAATTCAGCGTTGATTACTGTTCCAATAGCAAGCGCCCCCCATGGAACAGCAGACTGCGTCAATAAAGACAAGAGAGCCGCCTTTCTTGGTTGAAAGCCTAACGAAAGATATAGGGGGGCGGCTATAACAATTCCGATACCAAAACCACTAGTTGCTTCAAGAAAAGGACCTAATGCTGAGGAAATTAGTAACCCTTGTTCTACCGGTGAGCTACAAAAAACAGATAATCTGTTAGAAATAATGTTAATAGCCCGGCTTTCACTTAATACGTTATATAAAAGTAACCCAAATATCAAAACATAAATAACAGTAATTGATATCAATAAACCTTGGATAGAGGAATGTAATAAATCTTTTAATGATGTTTCAAAATGGAAAGGCAACAGTGATACGATAACCGCCAACAAATATGAATATATTGCTGTGTGCATTCCTGAAATTTTTAACCAAATCAAACAAACTAGAGCTAATAAAATTGGTGATACAGACAGTATAAAGTTAAAAAAAAGTTGCATTGTATCTACACACCCTTTCTTGAACGTTTGTTTTTTGATAAGAAAAAAGGTAAAAAAAGTTTTGAATGCTCATCGTCAAAACTCTCTTCTCTTTATGAGCTTAAATTTCCATTAAAGATGCTTGTGCGCTAGCAAATAGTGAAAACAGAATACGTTCAGGGGGTGTGGATACATAATTTAAACCGAGGGGTGCCGCATGACGAGTTAACCATTGAACAGATTCAC
>JASBVU010000491.1 GCA_029960905.1 Thermoanaerobacterium sp. | reverse complement strand
CCGCTGCTCAATAGTACCATCAAAGTATGTAATCTTGGCGTCCTCACCGCCTAACTCTATTACAACATCTACCTCAGGGAAAAACCTTTCAACAGTCTTGGTACCTGCAATTACTTCCTGCACAAATGGCATATTAAGCCATTCAGCTACTGCCATACCGCCAGAACCTGTTACCGCGGTAGATACGACAAGGTCGCCAAACTTGGAATACGCATCGTCTATCAAGTTTACAATAGTATCTTTTATGTTAGATAAGTGCCGTTCATATCTACTATAGATGATCTCATCATTTTCATTTAAAATGACTATTTTGGCCGTAGTAGAACCTACGTCGATTCCTAAATAGTGCAAATTTCTATTCACTTCAATTTCTCCTTCAGATATACGTATTGTAATTATTATATAACAGATGGATTTAATTATAAATAATTTCTTAAATTAATGTTAGCACTATTTAGTTTAAAAACAAAATTCCTATTTACATATTACTCTAAGCTGTATCGAAATCCTAATTCTATTGTTTTTCTTAAATAATATGCATTATCATTTGATTTAAAAACATCAAAACCAGATCTATTTAAAAGTCCCACCGTAAATATATTCGCTTTCATTTCTATTGTGGCAGTACCGCTTGCCTCAATCTCTGTTGAAGGAAAACTCCCTGTCGTAGAAATCGCAACTGCATGGGAATTTTTCAACTGCCAATCGCCATCATCGGCTTTCTCCCAAAATGCCTTATCAATACTTTTTATCTTTCTTAAGCTATCGGAATAAATCGTCAAAACCACGTAAAGCCTTGTTACTGCAGAATAATCTTTGCGCTCTTTGTAAACTGTAATTTTTGATGTTTTGTAAGGAGAAGCTGAGACATTTAAAACTTCTTCTTTTACACCGTAAGCTTCAATGAATTTGCCAGTGTTTTTGTCATAAATCTCAGCCCTTGAAAATCCATCGGAATCCAACTTTGGCTTGGAAATATTGGCATGGTCATGCGACACATCTATATGGCCATATTTTAATTGTATTGTCTTTACTGACACATTATCAACGTTTGTATCTTTAGTCTCTTTCTGAGAATGGACATTTGATAAGTCAAAAGCTATGACGATGAACAAAACCAAAGCGATAAATGCCAATATATATATCATTTTTTTCAATCATACCACCACCAAATATTACATCTAAGCCATCACAATAATATAGACCCTTCACATAAAATGAAAGGCCTGTTTTATGTTTATCTTTGAATTATTTTTACTTCAGTCTAACCGTAAAATCGCCAGATATGGGATAGCCAATCTGTGGTCCATCATTTACAAAAGAAATGTAGTAATTATATGCAGGATCCAAATTGTAAAATCTTGTTGTCCACCAGCCAGTATTAGAATTTGTTGAAAATTGATCCGAGCTCATTACAAACTTATTCGTACCGGCTTGATAAACATTAATGTGCCAAAACACATTAGCAGTATAATCAGCTCTTACATTCCAGTCCACATATAGCTGTGTGGAACCATTTGTGAAAAAATAGTAGTTTGAAAAAATCTCCGTGTTAACTCCACTGAAAGCACCGTCATAAGGCAGATTTGTTCCCTTGGTTGGCCGACTAAGGGACATAGGATTAACTGCATTTAAAGAAGCTGATTTTTGTGATGTCATTTTGGTAGTTTCAGAAGCTGGTTTAGCACTTTCTTCACTTGAAACTGTAACCTGATTACTAATTATATCTACATTTAAAGGAACGGATTTTTGAGATGTCATTTTTGTCGTCTCAGACGATGGCTCAAAATTTTCTACGATTGGTGCAGCAATTTGTTTAATACCTGCACCCGCATTTTCTTCTCTTGAAGCAAATGAAGTTCCTCTTAAGCTTAAACTTAAGATGAGTATCAAGATTAAACATATTGATATTCGTATTGATTTTCTGTTCATTTTAATTCCACCTCCTTGTATAATATATTTAGGTTAATAAAGGCAACCTATAATCCTT
>JASBVU010000490.1 GCA_029960905.1 Thermoanaerobacterium sp. | reverse complement strand
GCAAATTTGGTTGTGCATCATAGATTGGCTGATATTGCATCTAATATAAAATCTAACGAAAATATACCGATAAGCAAAGCTTTGCTTGAGATAGAAGCTTGGGAAGGAGATGTAATTTTAACAACATTTGTCCAGCTATTTCAATCTATATTCACATGTAGAAACAGTGCACTAAAAAAGCTTAATAAACTGGCAGGAAGTATCGTAATATTGGATGAAGTGCAAGCAATACCGGAGAAATATATGCCTCTTGTTGGTGCCACTTTGCAAAAAATATCTGAATATTATGGTACTCGGTTCATACTTATGACAGCTACTCAGCCTAAGATATTGCAGTTTGGTGATCAGTTGCTGAATAGTCATGAGTATAGTAGGAAGAAAACAATTGATTTATTTCCTTCTTCAGAGACATACTTTGCCCAATTGAAAAGGACTAAATTTGTACCGGTTTTGGAAGAGGAAATGAATACGGATAAATTTGTAGAATTTTTTATAGAAAAATGGAATCCACTTAAATCGGCTGTCATAGTTGTAAATACTATAAAAAGAAGCATAGAGGTATATTATGCATTAAAGTCAGAACTCAAAAGACGAGGTATCGATACTCCTGTGTATTATTTATCGACTAACATAATACCAAAAAAAAGGATGTCGGTTATTCAGGAAGTTGATAAGCTATTGAGAGCTAATAAATCCGTTATTCTGGTTTCTACTCAGACCATAGAAGCAGGAGTAGATTTAGATTTTGACATGGCTTTTAGAGATTTTGCTCCATTAGATTCATTGGTACAGACGGCTGGTCGTGTGAATAGGAATAGTCAAAAAGGCGAACACTTGCCAGTTTACATTGTAAAATTAGATCATGATAGCGATTATATATATTACCTTTTTAATAGGAAGTTAACAATGGATCTGCTGAGAAAATATAAAGAAATTTACGAATGGCAATATAATAAAATTATAGATAGGTATTATGACAAAATATTAAGTTTAGGCATACCTCAAGAATCGAAAAATATATGGAATGAAGGCATATTGAAATTAGATTTTAATAAGATATCAGAATTTAAGTTAATAGAGGATTTGCCGTTCATATGCGATGTGTATGTGGAGAAGGATGGAAATACTACTATTTTAGCCAATGAATATGAAAATATTATTTTACAACGAGGTGATTATGAACATTACAATTCATTTGAACGCAAGGCGTTATTAAGGAATATTACGGCAAAAATGAATGATTATATAATACAAGTTAAAGAACGAAAAGTTGAAAACAATTTGCTGCAGAATTTTGAAATCAGAAATGGGGTACAGAGTTCGCTACGTTGGATTTCACCAAAAGATGTATCTAAATTATATGATGAGGAAACAGGTTTTAAATTTGTTTAAAAAATATATTGTTGTAAACTATGATATTCTAATAAGGTGGGGGCTAAATTAAAATGTGTTCTAATGATGTATCTTCTATAATAACTTCTCCATTTTAGAAAGGAATTTTAATGGGATTAAAAATGCTTAACTTAAATATTTGTTCAAATTGAAATGATAAATAATTTTTAATATAGTTTAAGATATTTAAGAAGTGGTTAAAATAACTTATAAGTAATATTTTTATTAAATATAGTTGTGTTTATTACTTATAAGTAATATAATATAAGTAAGGAGACACATAATGAAGGTGTTGTATAATATAATATATCCGGAGCAATTTTGTAGTACTAGAATTTATACGCATCCTGAATTTGAAGAAGAATTAAAGAATATTTTGGAATATAGCGGATATAAGGAAAAATTTATTAGAATGTATAGGCAAAGACTTAAATTTTTAGAAGAGTATCAAAATCAATGCTATAAGAAAAGAGATTGGTTTGAGATTTTAAAGAAAACTGCTGGGTTTGTATTCGATGAAATTTAAGGGGCCGAGAAATTTAAGGATAATTTTTAAGTTTACTGGATATAACAAACAAAATATTGCATTATTGTTATGTACATTTG
>JASBVU010000489.1 GCA_029960905.1 Thermoanaerobacterium sp. | reverse complement strand
ATGTTTCTAAACCTGCTACCATAGCAAGTGGATTGCCTGATAATGTACCTGCTTGATAAACAGGTCCATCAGGTGATATCATTCTCATAATATCCTCTCTGCCACCATAAGCGCCAACAGGCAAGCCTCCTCCTATGATCTTTCCGAATGTTGTTATATCCGGATTAATGTTGTATAGTCCTTGAGCACATGTGTAAGATACTCTAAATCCAGTCATAACCTCGTCGAATATGAGAAGTGAACCATACGATTCTGTAACTTCTCGCAAAGTCTTCAAAAATCCCTCTTTTGGTGGAATAGTTCCCATGTTTCCTGCAATTGGTTCAACAATAACCGCGGCGATATTTTCTCCGTATTTTTTAAATATCTCAACTATCAAATCACTGTCATTGTACTTTGCTATTATCGTGTTTTTAGCTGTTTCATTTGTAACGCCTTTTGAATCAGGTGTCCCAAATGTAAGAGCACCAGACCCTGCCTTAATGAGAAGGCCATCTGAATGGCCGTGGTAGCACCCCTCAAATTTTACTATAATATCCCTTCCAGTATATCCACGAGCTAACCGTATAGCGCTCATTGTAGCCTCGGTACCCGAATTTACCATCCTTATGACTTCAACAGACGGTACAGCCCTTTTGATTTTTTCGGCTAATTTGACTTCTACTTCAGTGCAAGCTCCGAAACTTGTGCCATTTTCCAACTGATTTTTTAAAGCATTGACTATGCGAGGATTACAATGACCAAGTATAAGAGGTCCCCATGAAAGAACGTAATCAATGTATTCATTTCCGTCAACATCTTCTATATGGCTGCCAAAGCCTCTTTTTATAAAAAGTGGATTTGTTCCAACAGATTTAAATGCTCTTACAGGGCTATTTACTCCACCGGGCATGAGAGTTTTAGCTTTATCAAAAAGTCTTTTCGATATTTCATGATTCATTTTTTATCATTCTCCTTCAAAATATTGTACTTATTTATGATATCGTCGTACAATTTTATTTTTTCTTCCATTGGAATGGGAATTGTTTTAAGTTTATCTCGCGCATTGCTTAGCTCAGCAATTAGATTTTCAACATCATTTTCAAACATATTGTCAAGCATTTCTTTTATTCGCCTTGACAATAAGGGACTTTTGCCATTTGTTGATATTGATATAGTAAGATCACCCTTTCTCATGACAGAAGGAACTATGAATGTAGAAAGCTCTTTATCATCAACGACATTTACAAGTATGTTTTTTTTCTTACATTCATCCGAAATTTCTTTGTTTACAAATTTATCATTCGTTGCCACAACAACTAAAAAGTAATTTTCAACGTCATTTTTTTGATAATTTCGTTTTACTAATTTGATTTTATGACTTTTACACAGTTTTAAAATCTCATCTATAAAAGATGATGATAATACTGTGATAGTTGCACCAAATTCAAGTAAAGATAATATCTTTCTGTAAGCGACTTTACCTCCGCCTACGACAAGGCATTTTTTGTTTGAGATATTTAACATTATCGGATAGTAAGCCATTTTGCAACATCCTTAGCAAAGTACGTTATTATGATATCGGCTCCTGCTCTTTTTATTCCTGTCAAAGATTCTAAAACTGTAGATTTTTCGTCTATATAGCCCATTTGAGATGCGGCTTTTATCATTGAGTATTCACCGCTTACATTGTAGGCAGCAATTGGGATATTGAAGGTGTCTTTTGCTCTTCTTATTATATCAAGATACGGCAGTGCAGGTTTAATCATTATTATGTCAGCACCTTCGTCTATGTCAAGTGAGATTTCTCTTAAAGCTTCATCAGAGTTTGCAGGATCCATTTGGTATGACTTCCTATCTCCAAATTGTGGTGCTGATTCCGCTGCTTCTCTGAAAGGACCATAGAATGACGACGCATATTTAGCGCTGTAAGATATTATTGGCGCGTTTACATAACCATTTTCATCTAAAACATCTCTTATTGCTTTTACACGTCCATCCATCATGTCAGAAAGTGCCAC
>JASBVU010000488.1 GCA_029960905.1 Thermoanaerobacterium sp. | reverse complement strand
GTAAACTCGGGTATAGAAGATATTCTCATAATAACCGGAAGAAATAAAAGAGCCATAGAAGACCATTTTGACAAATCAGTGGAATTAGAGTTAGAATTAAAGAAAAAAGGCAAAGAAAATCTTTTAAACCTCGTTGAAGATATAACAAATATGGTGGATATACATTATATAAGGCAGAAAGAGCCAAAAGGATTAGGACATGCTATTTATTGTGCACATACATTTGTAGGGAACGAGCCATTTGCAGTTTTATTAGGAGATGACATAGTCGATTCAAAAGTACCTGTATTAAAGCAGATGATAGAACAATATGAAAGGTACAACTGTACAATAATAGGCGTACAAGAAGTTCCAAAAAGTGAAGTAGACAAATACGGCATAGTAGATGCCAACATGATTAATGACAGGCTGTATAGAGTAAACAACCTTATAGAGAAGCCAAGGGTAGAAGAATCGCCATCAAACATGGCTATATTAGGAAGGTATATAATATCTCCGAAAATATTTGAAATACTGAAGGATATAAAACCTGGAGCAGGAGGGGAGATACAGCTTACAGACGCCCTTAAAGTGCTATTGGACTATGAAGCAATATACGCGTATAATTTCGAAGGGAAAAGGTATGACGTAGGAGACAAGATGGGGTATTTAAAGGCAACAATAGAGTATGCCTTAAAAAGAGATGATTTGAAAGATGAATTTAGAAAATATCTTACAGAGATTGTAAACACTTATGATGATTGTAAAGAAATTTTAGTTCAATCATAATGCGTATAAATAAAAAAATCTTGTGCAAATCTTATAGAGATGTTAAAATAAATAAGTAATTGAATAAGACAGTTCGAAACCATCCTGTCTATAAACAAAACTACGGGCATTGCAAATCAAAAGTTTGCATATATGAGCACAGGTGGGCTGTGCTCTTTTTTTCATGATGTTTATGGAAGGATGTGATAACAAAAAATTTTAGGAGGTATATCATGAACGAAGGATTTCTAAAAAAGAAGTACAGTCTTACTCAAAAATTGACTATCTCTGGGTTAGTGATGGCATTGTATCTTGTTGTAATGTACTTTACACAAAATTTTGCTTTTGGCCAGTACCAAATAAGAATAGCAACATCAATTTATGCATTGTCTGCCATTTTTCCATTTTTGGTATTGCCGATGGGATTAAGCAATATGCTTAGCAATATTTTGATGGGAGGCTTAGGGCTTCCTGATATGATTGGAGGTTTTTTTGTAGGCATATTGACGTCCTATGCAGTTTACCTTATTAAAAAGCACCATCTGAATGACTGGTTAATTTCAATCGCTATAATATTATTTCCGGGATTGATAGTGCCAATTTGGCTTTCTGTTTTGCTGAAAGTACCGTATCACATATTAGCTATAAGCGTTACAGTAGGGCAGATTATCCCTGGAATTGTAGGTGTACTATTAGTTAAACAGTTGAAAAACAAATTATGATGGAGTGTGAGTATCATGTCTAGAGATGAGAAAGAGCTGAATGGATTATCTCAATTAGGGAATAAAGAGACAAAGTATATTTTTGATTACGATCCATCTTTACTTGAAACATTCCCTAATAAACATCAAGAAAATGATTATTTTGTAAAATTTAATTGTCCTGAATTCACAAGTCTTTGTCCTAAGACTGGACAGCCTGACTTTGCCACAATATACATTTCGTATGTTCCAGACAAATTGATGGTTGAAAGTAAATCACTAAAGCTTTATCTTTTTAGCTTTAGAAATCACGGGGATTTCCATGAAGACTGCGTAAATATAATCATGAAAGATTTAATAAAACTGTTGGATCCTAAATACATCGAAGTTTGGGGCAAGTTTACGCCCAGAGGTGGAATATCTATAGATCCTTACTGCAACTATGGAAGGCCTGGCACAAAGTGGGAAGATGTGGCACAAAAAAGGCTTTTTTACCATGATATGTACCCTGAAAAAGTAGATAACAGGTAATTTTGTGATATAATATAAATATC
>JASBVU010000487.1 GCA_029960905.1 Thermoanaerobacterium sp. | reverse complement strand
CAAGATATTTTCAATAAGCACGGAGTTTCAACAAATGAAACTACTTTTACATCTGGCGCATTACTTAATTTTAATAATATCGATAAATCTATCGAAGAAGCTAGAAGTAAAGTAACACAAATTCAATCTGATATTAAGTCAAAAGAAGATGAGATTTTACAACATCAAAATGCCTTTGTTCAAGGATTCCAAGCTTATAACGAGACTTTATATAACGATCTTAATATTACAGACGACAAAGTAAAGAACTTTTTAAATAATTTATCTGAAACTTTTGTTAAATCAAAGGATATAAATAAAAAAAATTTTGTTGAAATGACCGCAAATTATAGAGAATTTATTGATCAAGTTGTTCAACTATATCAAAATGGTAAATTAAATTTAGCTAACACAGATACAGTTAAAGGACTCCAAAACTTAAAAGTTCAATTACAAGGACTAAAATCTAATTTTAGCAATATTGATGTTCTTATTTCAGCTATTGATAATTCAATAAAAAATTTTAATAACGACGTACAACAAGGAACTCAAGGTAGTTTTGATTATGGAAATATTCTTTCAAGTTTAAGTGATACTTTTAAAGAAGCAGAAGATGCATTAAAGCCATTAAATCAAGCTCTTTATGACTTATCACAAAAACAATCTTTAACATCCGATCAGATAGCGGATTTAATTTTACAATATCCTGAACTCGCATCGCAAATTCATAAGACAACTAACGGATGGACACTGGAGAAAGATGCTATTGAAGATTTGAGAAAAAAGCAAATTCAAACCAGTGTTGATGCTTTGAAATCACAATTGTCAATGTCAAATTCAGCGTATGCTGGTCTGTCTGCGCGGCTAACGATGTATGGGATAGAAATCGATAAAATTCAAGATTTGCAAGATGCTTTAAATGCCGTAAATAAGATTAATCAATCAAATGTGCCAACAAATGTACCACCATATTTAAGAAATATGGGAAATACTCTTACCGATAAACTTGAAAGTGATGTTTCAAAACTTGGTGAAGCAAGAGAGCAAATAAAAAAATTAGAGGAATTATTAAATGATCCCACATTAGGCGTTTCAACATCCAAAACAAAAAAAACTGATAATAAGGATTTCTTAGACGCAACTCAAGCACGAATCAATGAGATCAATAAAGAAGCAAAAGCAAGAGCAGAATTAAATAAACAAATCTCAGATCGTGCTAAAGAATTAGAAAGTGAAAAAAAATACGAAGATGCCATTAAAAAAACTACTGAATTGTTAGCAAGTCAGAAAAAAGAAATTGCACTACTAAATGAAGCAAATAAAAGGCTAAATGAAGAACGTAACAAATTACAAAAAACATCTAAATATGATATGTCGTCTTGGGTTGATGAAAATGGTGAAGCAACGCAATCTTACATTAAGCTTTATAATAGTCTAAACGAAAAAGGACAAAAGGCTCTTAGTCAACAATTTGAAAAAGTAAAATTATTAACGCAAGCATTGAAAGAAAATAATCAAACTATTGAGGATTTAAATGCTTCTCTACCTGAAACTCAGAGATATCTTGATTCATTAAAACTAGAAAATACACAACAAGATTTAGATAACAGGAAAAAGGTATTAGAAGACATTGATTATAATTTGTCTGTTGCTGAAAAAACCCAAGCAATGTATTTAAAAGGAACCAAAGAATATAATGATCAACAAGTAATGCAAAATTCCCTTTTGCAAAAAAAGATAAATTATTATAAAAACGAAATTGGTTGGACTGAAAAGTATCTCAAGCAAGGAAATTTAACTAAAGATCAAATAGAACTCTTAAATCAATATTTGCGTGATAATATGTTGGCTTTTTTAGAAGCTCAAAAAGCCGCACAAGACTATGCTGATACTTTGTCTGATGATATAATTTCAAATTATAAAAAAATGCTTGAGCAACAAAGGGATCTGGAACTTAAAGCGATAGATGCTCAGATTGATGCCGAAAATGAACGCCATGACCAAAAAATGAAAAATCTCGATGATG
>JASBVU010000486.1 GCA_029960905.1 Thermoanaerobacterium sp. | reverse complement strand
TATCGACTACTCTGGAAGGACTTATAGGCGGGATTATAAAGAAATACTATAAAAATACGGTTGACTGGAAAGTAGCATTTTTAGCAGGCATAATTGGTGAAACATTGCAGATGGTATTGATCCTTGCTATATCGAGACCTTTTTCCAGTGCATTATCACTTGTAAAAGTGATTGGCATACCTATGATACTGGTTAATTCCACTGGAATTGCTGTGTTTATGCTGATCATTAAATCAGTATTTGATGAAATTGACACGATACAGTCGAGACAAGCCAAGATAATTCTTGATATTACGTCTAAAACAATACCGTATATTAGAAATGGGCTAAATAGTGATACGGCAAAGGTCGTATCTGAGATTATCTATGAGTCAATAAATGTTGATGCAGTCGCAATTACAGATAGGAAGACCGTATTAGCATATATAGGTTTAGATGATGTACAGGACAAATGTCAGTTTTTAAAAAAGTCTGCGATAAATGCTTTTAGATTTAAAAAGGTTTATGTTGAAAACAGTAAAAAAGGCCTGTGCCTTTTATCATCTGTGACAGCACCGCTTTACTGCTACGATGAATTAGTTGGCACACTTAAAATTTTTCGAAAGAATAAGTTTGTAAACAGCACAGATATAGAAGTCGCAAAAGGATTAAGCAATTTAATTTCGAATCAGCTTGAGATCGCCGATGCAGAAAATCAGAAGAGGATTGCCGATGAGATGAAGTTTAATGCATTGCAAGCGCAGATAAATCCGCATTTTCTGTTTAATGCGCTGAATACTGTCATTTCATTTATACAGTACAATCCTGATGGTGCTAGTAGGCTTCTTATCACATTGAGTGAATATTTGAGAAACAATCTAAGACATGCTGGAAAATGGATAACCGTAGGCAAAGAAATCGAAAATATTGACGACTACTTGTTTATAGAAAAAGCACGCTTTGGCGAAAAGATAAATGTCGTCAAAGATATTGATAGTGACATTCTAAACATGTACATCCCTGCTTTGTTGATTCAGCCTATTGTAGAAAATGCTGTGAAACACGGCATTCTTCCCAAAGATGATGGTGGCACGGTAATAATAAGGGTCAAAAACAACAAGAATTTTATCAGGTTTTCTGTGGAAGATGACGGAGAGGGAATGGATAATCAGATGTACTTAAAGATTTTAAACGGCGAGTACGGAAACAACACAGGTATAGGTCTTCACAATGTGTATGAAAGAGTCAAAAGCATAAATAAAGGCGCTTTCTTTAAGATAGATAGCAAAAAAGGATATGGTACAAAAGTTTCGTTTGATTTTCCGAAGTTTTACGATGAAAAAAAGGAGGAATTTTCTGGTGGTTTTAAGATCTCTAATAGTGGACGATGAAATTCCTGCAATAGAAGGATTAAAACATCTTTTAGAGGATTATAAGAATACTTTAGAAGTTGTAGGGACAGCTACAAACGGTACAGAGGCGTTTGAAAAGATTATAAGTTTAAAACCTGACGTCGTCTTTTTAGATATAGACATACCAAAGATAAATGGTATCAATGTTGCAAGCAATATATCATCACTTGAGAAGGTACCATTGGTCATATTTGTAACGGCGTACGATAGCTATGCAATAGATGCATTTGAAATTGGTGCTGTTGACTATCTATTAAAACCTATAAATCCATGTAGATTAAATAAAGCTATTAATAAGATTGCGGGAATGATTGATAGACCAGACATGTGGCAAAGCTATATAGACAACGAATCGAAATTCTTTGAGAAGCAATTTAACAAGTTACCTGTAGAGAAGTTTGGCAGGATCAGGCTTATAGATTTTGATGAAATCGTGTATGCGGAAGCGATGGAAGGAAAGGTAGTGGTAAAGACTAAGAATGACATTTTTGAATACAATGATACGATGAAGAATTTAGAAAACAGATTGAAGGAGCCATTATTCTTAAGAGTACAAAAAAGCTTTATAGTTAATTTGAATAACGTTGTAGAGATACTGCCTTGGTTTAAAGGGAC
>JASBVU010000485.1 GCA_029960905.1 Thermoanaerobacterium sp. | reverse complement strand
ACATTAAAACCTTAGAGGAAATTCAAGATAAGTATATTAAATTCTTATACTTATGTAAGACTTATCCTGATAAGCCTATCACTCCAACATATGAAATAGATGAAATGTGGCATTTACATATGCTACACCCACGCAGCTATTACAACGACTGTATGAGCTATTTCGGTACCATCTTAGACCACAATGCAGGATTTGGAAAAGAAGAAGAAGAATACGAAGTTTTAATTGACATGTATGATGAGACTAAAAATTTATGGAACAAAGAATTTGACCAAAAGTTTTATGAAGCTGAAATAGCACAAGAAGTAAAATTATATTATGAGATCATGAATAAAGCATTTCAAGAAGATGTGAGAACCTGCTACGGTGCTCCTCTAAAGGCAGCTAAAGAGAAGGAACTAGTAACTAATTAATGACTACCAATCAATGTAAGTGAAATAGCCAGGGGTATCCCTGGCTATTTTAATAAGAAGGAGTATCATCATGAAAAGAAATCAATCAGAAAATTTAATGATAATTACTAGCACATTAAATAATTTAGGAAATGCCATTACATGGACTGGACTACCTATCTTAGCACTGAAACTAACAGGTTCCTACATGTTCACGGGGGTTCTGTATTACACAGAGACAATTGCACACATTTTAATAACAATATTTGGTGGTAGCATAATCGATAAGCTCTCAAAAAAATTTGTTTTTAGACTATGTCTCTTAAGCAATTTTTTTCTTATGCTACTTATTTACTTCGTGATACTAAAACAGTTATTTTTTCTATTATTTCCTTTAATGATAATTTCACAGTCTTTAGGAGCGTTAGCTTATGTAGCAGAAGATACATGGTACAAGCAAATTAATGAAAAACAAAATTTAGTGCAAAAAATAGGAAAGCTAAATACCTATGTTAT
Organism: Thermoanaerobacterium sp.; assembly: GCA_029960905.1. Taxonomy (GTDB): domain Bacteria; phylum Bacillota; class Thermoanaerobacteria; order Thermoanaerobacterales; family Thermoanaerobacteraceae; genus Thermoanaerobacterium. Next base: position 1,103 of record JASBVU010000485.1, on the reverse strand, counting down.
GACTACTAAAACTCTTGGTTTTACTTTAGGACCTCTAATATTCGGATTATTAGGTCCTCATGCCTTAATATTAGATGCTTTAACATTTTTAATTAGCTTCTATTTAGTCAAGCTAATAAGTTATACTTCATTAAAAGATAAGAGTAAACAAGGGACATTCAAAGACTTTCTATTCAAATATCGTAACATTTTGTCTAATGGTCTAATTAACAAATATCTAATAGTTTCTGCTCTAGGTGGCATGATAACTCCAGTAATAACAAGTTTATCTATCTTTATTTTAAAGGATATCTATAATATATCGGATGCTAATTTATCTTTGTTCTGGTTGATAGCGGGTATCGGAGCCATTATTTCCAATTTTGCTATTTCAAAGTATAAAATAAATGAGCTATCTAATGTGGTCTTATTATGACACCCTTCGGGACGCATGATGCCAGTGGGATCTGGACCATTTGGCGCAATGCCATGATCAGTTTATAGCCAAATTCAAGCGAAATCGAGGGCCGCAAAAAGGGACTATTGATGGTTGGCGTGTTGCTGCAATAGATGGGGTAGAATTGTTTAGCTCTACGAGTCGCAGCTGTTCACAATGCCTGACACGGAAAAACAAAAAAGATGAAACGGAATATTTCCACTCTGCGGTACTCTTACAAAAAGTCGGCGGCGATCCGCCTGTCATCTATGGTGTCGAACACCTAAAACCCCGTGACGGGGCTGAAAAAGACGAAGGTGAAATAACCGGTGCCATTCGCCTTCTCAAGGATACAGCAAAACGGCACGGAAGATTGATTGATATCGTTACAGCGGATGCCCTGTATGCGAAGGCGAGTTTTATTCACACAGTATTAGATCTGGGTATGGATGCAGTGGTTCGTATGAAAGAGGAACGCCGGCTTATTATGAAAGATGCCAGAGGACTTTTCGACCACAGGCCTGCTGATGTGCAGTGGACAGAAAAGGATGACAATGGCAACTCGGTAGAAGTAAAAGCTTGGGATGAGGAAGGCTTTACGAGTTGGGAGCAGATCAGAGTACCCATCCGTATGGTGAAAATGATTCGGCAAACGGAAAAGACAAACATCGTTGGGGGCAAAAAACAG
>JASBVU010000484.1 GCA_029960905.1 Thermoanaerobacterium sp. | reverse complement strand
ATTGGTGATGTCTTCAGTCCATCCATCCAATTCTTCGTATACAGGCTCACACGCAGCCAGATCTTTTAAACTAGCTGGAAATGTGTTTACTATCTTTCCACCGCACTTATACCCAACACATATCTTTATCTTTTCAAATCCAGTGAGAGTGTCAAGCTTAGTAAGCGCAAATGACCTTATTCCAGATAACCTTATGGCATAATTTACGATGACAATGTCAAGCCATCCGCATCTTCTCGGTCTTCCTGTCGTTGTACCATATTCATGTCCCTTTTCTCTTAGAAGATCACCTTCTTCATTTAAAAGCTCTGTTGGAAATGGTCCTTTTCCAACCCTCGTCGTATATGCTTTCACAACACCTACAACATCGTCTATCATTGTAGGACCGATACCAGCTCCAACTGTTACTCCACCCGATATGGGGTGTGACGCTGTCACATAAGGATATGTTCCTAAGTCTATGTCAAGAAGTGTTCCCTGTGCACCTTCAAATAATACTTTTTTGCCTTCTTTTATTAAATCGTACAGCAATGATGTCGTATCTACAATGTATGGTTTAAGTATCTTTGCGTATTCAAGGTATTCTTCATATATCTCTTCAAAACTCATTTCAGATGCGCCGTATATCTTTGTGAATATCTCATTTTTCTTCTTGACATTTATCATCAATTTTTCCCTGAATACTTCTTGATCTACAAGGTCGCAAGCCCTTATTCCGATTCTTTCCGATTTATCCATGTAGCACGGTCCAATGCCTCTCTTTGTAGTGCCAATGTCGTTCTCGCCTTTTGAAGCTTCTTCTAATTCATCGAGTTTAATGTGGTACGGCAGAACTATATGGGCTCTATCGCTGATTTTTAGGTTTTTTACATCTACTCCTTGGTTTTTTAATTCATTCATCTCAGAAATCAAAGAACCAGGGTCTAAAACAACACCATTCCCTATTATGCATATCTTATCAGGGTACAGGATGCCAGACGGTATTAGGTGAAGCTTATATTGAATTCCATCTTTTAAAACTGTATGTCCTGCATTGTTTCCACCTTGATACCTTACGACTACATCGGCTTTTTCAGCTAAATAGTCTGTTATTTTTCCTTTTCCTTCGTCTCCCCACTGTGAGCCTACTATTACAAGCGTTGACATTATTTTGCCCCTTTCTCTACTTTACTCTATTTAAAATTTCCCTTGCCACAACGATGCCTGACACAGATGCTTGTGCTAGTCCTCTTGTAATGCCTGCTCCATCACCGGCAGCAAACAAATTCTCTATCTGTGTCTCAAATTTATTTGTAAGTTTCACCCTTGAAGAATAAAACTTAACTTCCACACCGTATAAAAGCGTATGTTTCGAATAGATGCCGGGTGATACTTTGTCGAGAGCTTTAAGCATTTCCACTATAGATTGAAGAAATCTGTAAGGCAGTACGAGACTTAAATCACCTGGTGTTGCATCTTTTAGCGTAGGTTCTACAAGCCCTCTTTTAAGCCTTTCTGGAGTAGACCTTCTTCCTGAAAGAAGGTCCCCCAGCCTTTGCACGATGACACCGTCTCCCAGCATATTTGCAAGCGATGCGATATACTTTCCATAAGCTATAGGTTCTTTAAAAGGTTCTGTAAATTCCTTGCTTACCAATATGGCAAAGTTTGTATTATCTGTCTTTATGTCTTTATAGCTGTGACCATTTACCGTTTTTAGGCCATCGTTATTTTCTACGACCACTTTTCCATAAGGATTCATGCAAAATGTTCTGACCCTGTCATCAAAAGACTTCGAGTAATATATAAACTTTGATTCGTAAACGACATCAGTAATATCCTCCATCACAACAGCAGGAATCTCCACTCTCACGCCAACATCAACTGCATTGTTTTTAGTCTCCAGCGACAATCTCTCAGATTCCTTTTTAAACCAGTCTGCTCCTTCCCTTCCGGGAACCACTACCACATACTTTGAGTAGTACTTTTCGCCATCCTCTGTAACGACACCACATGCCTTACCGCCGTCTGT
>JASBVU010000483.1 GCA_029960905.1 Thermoanaerobacterium sp. | reverse complement strand
TCTCATTAAATTTCCTCCTCTATTTATCATTTGAATACGTTTTGGTTTAAAATTTTTACTATCTATAGTTATTTTCACATTACTATCCTTAGCTTTATTTTAAAGAGTATTTTTGTAATTATATCTTGTCTTTAAAATATTAATATCATTAAAATTATTCATTAAATGGTACATATATTCTGCAATTTTCTTTTGATGATTTATAAATACCTTTAACAAGTTCAAGAGCTTTCCTGCCCGAATTACCATCGATAAATACAGGTTTATTTTCAATTATTGACTTATAAAAATCTTTTATTTGAGTTATATGGCTACATCCCCAGTAATTTGGCCCAACTGACAATCCATCATATCCATCAAATATTTCATATGGCTCTTGCCCATCTATACTTACCCATGCTAAATCCTGTTTTAAACCAACTTTACCATTTGTGCCTACAATTTCAATTTCAATAGGTGCATCATAGCTATAACAATTGCAAGCATATAGATGATATAAGCATCCATTTTTAAATTTTACAATTGCCTCTGCAACGTCTTCTACATTAACAATATTATGAATTCTATTATCAATGTGTCCCTCAATCCAATCTATGTCTGAACCGACAAGCCATATAACTCTATCCAAGCTATGAATTGCCTGGTCAATTAATACTCCACCGCCTTCTTTGTCCCATGTCCCCTTCCAATCAGAACTTGAATAGTATTCATCAGATCTGCTCCATGATAAATAGGACCTTGCGGCTAAGATCTTTCCAAGTTTGCCATCTTCAATTAATTTTTTTAATTCAACACATCCTTTCACATAACGAGTCTGAAATATTACGCCTAATTTAACATTTTCTTCTTCTGCTACTTTTATCATTTCGTCAGCATCTTTTAAATTAATAGCCATCGGCTTTTCTGTTAAAACATTAATCTTATTTTTCATAGCATCGATTGAAATTATCGGATGTAAATAATGAGGAGTCGCTATGTGAAATACATCTATATTTTTATCAAAACATTCTTTATAATCTGCTATAGGTGTACATTCTTCAAATTCATCTGCAAACTTTTTGGCTTTATCCATGTCTACATCAACTGCATAAACTACATCTATAGTATCTCTCAATTGTTTAAATACTTCCTTATACATTTCAGATATGCGCCCACATCCAATCATTGCTACTCTTAATTTTCTCATAAAAATCACCTCTAATTAAATCATTTATTTAATCTATCTAAAATTAACTTCGCAGCACCTATCATAGTAGCATCATTGCCAAGTTCGGCATATTTTACATCAATATTTTTATATTTATCTAAACTCTTTATTAATTTACTCCACCATATATCCTTTGCTCCTATTAAGCCACCACCAATTATAAAAAGGTCAGGGTCAATAATATTTTTTAAACTAATAATAGATAATGATAACAAATTTACAAATTCATCTATAACAATTTTAGAAATGCTATCATTCTTCAAGTATAAATCAAAAACTTCCATCGCATTTTTCACTTTATTATAACCGCATATTTTATTATATCTTTTGTATATTGCACTTCCAGATATATATTGTTCAAGGCAACCCTTTTGTCCGCAATTGCATTGTTTTCCACCTGGATATAATATTGAATGTCCTATTTCACCTGCGCTCCAATGGGAGCCCCTTATTAATTCATTATTTAAAATAATAGCACCGCCAACGCCCGTACCCAAAGCCATCATAAATAAATTCTTATATCCCCTTCCCGCACCTATCCAAGCCTCTCCAATGGCGGCAGTGTTAACATCATTGTCAACAAAAACTGGCAAGCCATACTTTTTTTCTATTGCGCCTTTTACATCAAAACCGGTCCATCCAGGTAAATTATCAGTAGCGTAATCTATTATCCCCGTATCAGTGTTTATCCTTCCTGCAGAGCCAATTCCTATTCCTGATACCTTTAAGTCCCACAATTCATCAATTAATATATAAACATTATTTATTATAGCTTCTCTTCCATATTTCGCCTCTGTTAAAAGCTGTTTCTTTTTT
>JASBVU010000482.1 GCA_029960905.1 Thermoanaerobacterium sp. | reverse complement strand
TAGGTACTTACGATAGATGATGCTATAGGATGATTCGAGCAGTATTCACCGTATGCAGCATATTTAAGCAATTCATCGCTTTTAAATGGATCTTCTGCACAGATTTCTGTCACTTTGAAGGTACCTTCTGTCAATGTACCGGTTTTGTCAAAAACCATCGTTTTAACATCGTTTAAGGCTTCCAAGTAATTGCTACCTTTTATGAGGATGCCGCTTTTTGATGCGGCTCCGATTCCGCTGAAGAAACTTAGCGGTATTGATATTACAAGGGCGCATGGACATGATATGACTAAGAATACCAGTGCTCTGTAGATCCAATTTGAGAAGTTCTCGTTTAAAAGTAGAGGAGGGATTGTGGCTATAAATAACGCAGATAGTGTTACGATTGGTGTATAATATTTTGCAAATTTCGTTATAAAATATTCGATTTTTGCCTTCTTATTTCCGGCGTTTTCTACCAGTTGGAGGATCTTCGAAACGGTTGACTCTTTAAAGCTTTTTTCAACTTTTATGGTTAGAAGGCCATTCTTATTTATATAGCCGCTTAACACATTAGAACCGATGGTAACTTCCATTGGCAAATATTCTCCTGTCAATGATGATGTGTCGACAAATGATTTTCCATCTATTACTTTTCCATCCAACGGTATTTTCTCACCGGGTTTTACTATGATTACGTCGCCTATATTGACAGCTTCCGGTGGAACTCTTTTTACGTCATTATCTGTTTTTAAATTTGCATAATCAGGCCTTATATCCATCAAATCTTTTATTGATTTTCTTGAGTTATCTACAGCGTAGTCTTCAATAAGTGTGCCTATTTGATAGAAAAGCATGACGGATACACCTTCTTCATATTTGCCAATAGCAAAAGCGCCTATTGTAGATATACTCATGAGAAAATTTTCATCAAACAATTGACCTTTCAAGATTTTTTTTATGGATAATGCGATTATCTCTCCGCCAGAAATAATGTAGCTTGCAAATAAAAGCAAAAACCTCGTGTGTTCACTAAGCTTAAAAACAACAGGTAGTATAAATAAAATTGCAGCAGATATCAATTGCACGATTTTTCTCTTTGATTGGGCAATTTTGCCTGTTTCCCTTTTCTCAGAGTCTAAAATGTGAATGTTTGGGTCCACTTCTTTTATAAGTGCTTTTATGCTTTTACTTATATTGTTTAATTTGTTTACATCGTCTATTTCGACTGTCAATTTGGTGTTAACGAAATCTACATTTGCATGGCATATTCCATCTATTTTTTTCACATTATCTTCTATTTTTGCTGCACATACAGCACAGTCCAATCCTTCTAGTATAAATGTCTGTTTTGAACTTTTTGCGCTTTTTGTTTCCAATGTTACCCCTTCCTTCATATAAACTTAGGAAAATAGTTATTCTTCTATATGGTTGAAGCCCTGTTCAAATATTTTTATGACGTGGTCATCTGCGAGGGAATAGTATACGACTTTGCCATCTTTTCTGTATTTCACTAGTTTGCTTTGCTTTAATATCCTTAATTGATGAGATACTGCAGATTGATTCATGCCAAGTGTTGCTGCAATATCGCATACGCACATTTCGGACTTTAACAAAGCACATAGTATTTTAATCCTTGTGGTGTCACCAAATATCTTAAAAAGTTCGGCAAGGTCATATAGCTTTTCTTCTTCTGGCATTAATTTTTTTACTTTGTCGACAATGTCGGCATGTATTACAGTTATTTCACATATTTCATTTTTATTAAATTCGCCTCTCATAAAAACACCTCTATAAATATATGAATATTTGTTCATACGTTTATTTTATAATTTTCTAAGACACATGTCAATGCATTTTCTTGATTTTGAATTATGGTTTAATAAGATGCTGTGGTATAATTGTTTTAGAAAAAAGATAGAGGGATATATATGATGCGCAAGATTATCCATGTAGATATGGATGCTTTTTTTGCATCTGTAGAACAGCATGACAATCCAAAACTTAGAGGAAAGCCTGTAATAGTAGGTGGGCTATCTGGTAGAGGTGTCGTATCT
>JASBVU010000481.1 GCA_029960905.1 Thermoanaerobacterium sp. | reverse complement strand
TGGAAAATAGTTAGCATAGATTCTCCGATAACAAAAACTACAAAAGCCATTATTGCTTTGCCAAAAGACCACCCTGTCATTACAAAAAGGAAGACAAACATAAAGATAGAGCTAAAACGAGCAATGTCTGCTTGTTCTCAATGTCAAATGTGCACAGATTTGTGCCCTAGAAATTTATTAGGTCATTTCATACAACCGCATAAGGTCATGAATGCAGTAGCAAATAGTATCATTGATGATACCTCTGCATACACGATGACAATGTTATGCTCTGAATGTGGATTGTGTGAGATGTATTCGTGCCATCAAAGCTTGTCGCCGAGAAAGATAATAAGCCAAATAAAGTCGGAGTTAAGAAAAAATGGCATAAAAAATCCACACAACAAAAGACCAGAAAGAGCAAATGTCATGAGAGATGAAAGATTAGTACCAATGGAAAGACTTATATCAAGACTTTCACTTAAAAAATACGATGTGGATGCTCCGCTAAATTTTGATACTATCGTTCCTTCACACCATATCGTTATGCAATTAAGCCAGCATGTAGGCGTTAAAGCGATACCTGTAGTAAAAGTTGGAGATATTGTGAAAGAAGGAGATCTGATAGGCGATGTCCCTGATAATAAGTTAGGTGCTAAATTGCATGCCAGTACTGACGGCATTATAATAGATGTAACTGATGACAGAATTGTTATCAAGCCAAGAGGTGATTTTGATGGACAAAGCAATAGGATTAGTTGAATACAAATCAGTTGCTACAGGTATAACCGCTGCTGATGACATGGCTAAAACCGCTGATGTAGAAATAATTGAAGCTTATACAGTATGTCCGGGGAAATACATTGTGCTATTAGCAGGGAAATTAAGTGCAGTCAATTCAGCTATAGAAAAGGGTATCAGTCAGTATTCAGACAATGTCATTGATAGTTTTATATTGGGGAATCCACATGAAACAATATATAAAGCTATGAGCGGTACATCTGAAATAAATGACGTAGAAGCACTTGGCATCATAGAGACATTTTCTGCCGCTTCAATAATACTTGCAGCAGATACCGCTGCAAAAGCTGCTAAAGTAAATTTTGTAGAAATAAGAATAGCAAGAGGTATGTGCGGCAAGTCGTATTTGCTGCTTACAGGTGAACTTGCTGCTGTTGAAGCATCTATAGATGCAGGATGCAAAACCCTGGAGAAATCGGGTATGCTTTTAAACAAATCTATAATACCTAACCCAGATAAATCTATTTGGGACAAGATAATCTAGACATAAAAACGGGCAATAAAAGAAAATACAACATATATAATTATAAAACAAAAAAATAACAAAAAAATTAATAAAAAAATATTAAAAACAAGAAGGAATTTAACAAAAAACGTCGAATATATATAATATAAAGATTAATAACTATTTAATTTTTAGAATTACTATTAGTATTTAAGAGAGATATAAAGACGTTTTAATATAGAATTAACCATACATTGTTTAGGGGGATATAAGTATAATGATTAAGTTAGTAAAACCAATTAAAAAGGCTAAAATAGGTTTGTATACTGTTGGTTTAAAAGCCTATTGGAATCAATTTGAAGGTTTGAAAGAGAGAATTATAGAATATGGTAAGTTTATTGAATCTCGTTTGTGTGATTTTGGAGAGGTTTATAACTTTGGACTTGTTGATGATGAGATAACCGCTAGATGTGCTGGTGAATGGTTTAATTCAAAGAATGTTGATATAGTTTTTTGTCATTCTGCTACGTATTGTACAAGTTCGTCAATGCTACCAATACACCAAATTTGCAAGGCGCCTTTAATAATATTAAATTTACAACCTACGGCGAGAATGAATTATGAGAAAACATCAACGGGTGAATGGCTAGCTCATTGTGGTGCATGTCCTGTTCCTGAATTTGCAAATGCTTTAAATCGTGCGGGAATCAGATATAGAATTGTTAGTGGATTGCTTGGTATGGATAAAACACCCGAAATATCAGTTACAGATGAAAACACATCACAAAGAAAAGAAGCATTAAGAGCATGGAAAGAGA
>JASBVU010000480.1 GCA_029960905.1 Thermoanaerobacterium sp. | reverse complement strand
ACAATCTTATTTCTGGCAATAAAAATAATGTCGTATCCTTTTTTTAAATCACCGTCTAACAACCTAAAATTTTCGTACAACAATCTTTTATAGCGATTCCTAACTACACTCTTACCTACTTTTTTACTAATAGAAAAACCGACTCTATTGACATCCAAACCATTCTCTAAAAAATACATGACAATGTACTGATTAGAAATAGATTTTCCATGCCTATAAACATTCTTAAAGTCTCTGCTGCGTTTTATCTTTATCATATCATATATTATAAACCTCCGATTGCAAAAAAGGCCCATTAAGGCCTTCCTTATGCTGTCAACCTATGTCTACCTTTTCTCCTTCTTCTTCTTAAGACATCACGACCATCTTTTGTAGACATCCTTTTTCTAAATCCATGTTCCTTTTTTCTATGCCTTACTTTTGGCTGATGTGTACGTAACACTACTACACCTCCTAAAACCATAAAAATGCTAATAAGATTATATCGTTTATTTATTTGCATGTCAATAAATTAATCCACTAATGTTATTAACATATTAAAAAGTTTTATTCAATAGCTGTTAATAATTTTTATTTTTTTATTGATAATGTGTTAATATTTTGGTATCATATAATCGAAGTTGTTAATAAGTTTAAAAAATTATCAGTACGTATGTTTAGTTATTCACAGGTTGTGTATAAATCTGTGAATAACTTGTTATTATTTTAATTTATTTTTTATGCATTAATTTTATAATTAGGTTTTTAAGCCTTTTTCAATATATTTTTATCAAGTAAAAATTTATCAACAGCATTTTTATATCTTAAAAAACAATGTTACATTGTTGATATTTTTTTGCCTTTTTAACAAAATTTATTAACAACTTGCCGATATAAACACATGAAAATTATTTTTTATCAACAGCTTGTTTATATTTGTAGGAGGTCACAAAATGTATGACGATTGTTACTCACTCTGGGATGCAATATTTGAAAAATTAAAAAGCGAATTGACATCCACCAGCTATACCACATGGCTTGTCCATTTAAAGCCTGTAGCACTATTAGATGACATACTTGTGCTATCAGCGGTAAATGTATTTACAAAAAACATAATAAATGGGAGATATTTGAATGTAATATACGATGCAGCAAAGTCAATAACAAATAAGAACATTGAAATAAAGATAGTATCCGAAGATGAAGAAGAGTACAAGAAAATAAAAGAAACAGTCCAATTCAAAAGCGAAAAGGACAAGACTGTTTCCAACATGCTAAATCCAAAGTACACATTTGATACATTTGTTGTAGGAAATAGCAATAAACTAGCACACGCTGCATGTTTAGCTGTAGCACAATCACCTGCAAGAGCGTACAATCCACTATTCATATATGGAGGTGTTGGCCTAGGCAAAACCCATTTAATGCACGCTATAGGTCATTTTGTACTGGAACACAACAGCAACACAAAGATAATGTACGTTACATCAGAGACATTTACAAACGAGCTGGTTAACTCTATAAAAGACGATAAAAACGAAGAATTTAGGAATAAATACAGAAGCATGGACATACTTTTAATAGACGACATACAATTTATAGCTAAAAAAGAAAGGACACAGGAAGAATTTTTCCATACGTTTAATACACTGTACGAAGCCAATAAGCAGATAATAGTTTCCAGCGACAGACCTCCTAAAGAAATACCGACACTGGAAGACAGACTTAGATCACGGTTTGAATGGGGACTTATAGCAGACATACAGCCACCAGATTTCGAGACAAGGATAGCAATCCTAAAGAAAAAAGCACAAAACGAAAACCTGAATATTCCTGACGATGTGCTAATATACATTGCAGAAAAAATACCTTCAAATATAAGAGAATTAGAAGGTGCCTTAATAAGAATCGTAGCTTTTTCCTCGCTTACAAAGGCAAACATAGACCTTGACCTTGCAAAAGATGCATTAAAGGACATAATATCCAACAAAGTCAGAAAGATAACAGTTAAGCTGATACAAGAAGAGGTATGCAAATACTACAACATAAGCTACGAAGATTTCAT
>JASBVU010000479.1 GCA_029960905.1 Thermoanaerobacterium sp. | reverse complement strand
ATTGCCCTTTTTGCGATCCACCTATACAGGTCACAGGTGTACTTAATAAGTTTTTTAGAGCTTTTCCAGGCCAGAAGCATAATTGTGGGAAGCAGCCTGCAATTTACTTCAATGCTGATTGGAAAGGTCGCAAGATAACCGAAACCTTAAAAAAACCTAATGGCGAAATAGAGATAACAATTGATATTAACCAAATGGATTCTTTCAGAAAAAGAATAGACACTAAACCAGAATTAATGGATCAAGGAATCAACAGAGATACAAAACAGCCCAAATATATGAGATATAAAGAATATCAAGAAGTATTCCGTGACGTTGTAAATAGTGTCTTGCAAATGAAAAGACTTCTTGAGAATAACCCATATGAAAAATTACAATGTATAAACTTTAAATTCAGGGCAGGTAATGAAAAATTAAGCATAAACGAAGTTGTAAAATTAGTTGATGAATTAAGTTTTTTGGATTCAGGAAAATACAGGTTTGTAATTTTTAAAGTTGAAAACGTAGCTCCTTGGAAAAACAAAGTGTACATCAATTCTTATATAACTAATGGAATGCGCATAGCAGCCACGATAAACCTTTCAAACATAAATGCAAATATAAATAATTTTGTTAAATCTCTCAGTAGATACAAGGACAAGATTGTAATTGCGTATGGATATGTGATTTATTATCAAAAATATAGACAATACTATTTGGACTTATTAAGCGATCTAAACATTAAAAAAATTACCGACAAAAGCATTATAGATCTGTTTGCTAATAAAAAGCTTGAACAGTTTTTGATTGTAAAAAAGAAAATGTTTTTGCAGAATAAAGAGAATATTGAAATGTATGAAAACAGTAATGAGTTATCGAACTCATCTCAAACATTACATAGAAGTTATGAGTCATTGTCAACATTAAAAGCAGAAGATATAATAAATAACCAACCGAAAGTGTCTGTGCAAGAACAGATTGAGAAGTCTGTGAGACCTAAGCAGGAAACACTATCACGTAATGAGGATATAGCCAAGACAACACCAAATAAAGAAATAACCATGAGAAAGCAACAGCCAATTAATAATATTAATAACGATTTATCGAACACATCCAAGCAACCATCAAATATAGATCATAAATCGACAATAAACATGAAAGCACCTATACAGAAGCAAAATAAAAATATGGAAGAGAAAACAGAGAAAACCAATAATAAAGGCAGATTCATTAAAAGACTAACCAATAAATTGTTTTATATGTTCCGCAGGTAACCGTAGTTTTTTTACATCTCTTATTGCAGATATAATTACCCCCCTTTTACCTTGCTCAAGCGGTGGTAAGGAATAACTAGACACAAGTGCATGTTACAACTCCAAAACGAAGAGTAATTGTAATGGTGTGGACGTATCAGAATATTCGATGCAATTTCCGATGTTCAAGAGCTTCATGCTCATAATGCTCCCAATTCTTAAAATAATACCCTAGACACCTAGCGTCTGTTAAGCGATATGAATTGCAGTTATCAGCATATTTATGCGTACATTTTTCATTAACATACCTGTAACAGAATAGTATCATCCTTGAGTATTTGCATATCATGCAGTTTGATAATTTAACGATATAAAGACCATTAAGTTCATGGTGTTCAGGCTCTTCTATAAGTTTTTCGTTATACATGTCTTCATATTTTTTATGCCTTAAATTGTATTTAAAAGCCATGAAGGCATTATGAATCATATCTAATGCCCCGGTCCATAAATCATAAGGTGACATAGATTCAGGTAATGCTTCTTTGTGATGCTTCTCAACCAACCATATAGCTAGATTAAACATCAAATTACCCTCCTTTTTTCAGTCCGCATCATCACGGAGCAAGAGAAAGATTAAACAGCGTTATGTGGTCCAGATTTCCACAGCCAACTCACCGTAACAAAAGCTTGTTCCTACCCAGTTGCTGCAACCACCACTACAACCCAAAATCCACTGCCATAGTCGCCGTGGGCCGCTGGTACGCCACCTGCGTGGCGCACGGGGCCTGCGGGAATAACCGGCTTAACCGGTACGGTGCAGAA
>JASBVU010000478.1 GCA_029960905.1 Thermoanaerobacterium sp. | reverse complement strand
AATAAATAAAACAAATAAAAGAAATAAATACTTGCGTTCGCTTCGCTCACGCACGAGTTAAAACACACAAACCAAGAACAGGTTGCTAACACAAAACATTATCTCAGTTGGGTGTTAACTTTTTTTAAAAAAACACCGCCCCCCCCCTCCCCGCCTGCTGAATTTTTTAAAAATTAAAAAAATTAATTGTTTGTTGCGATCTGGTGTTATAATAAATTTATCTATACTAATCTATGTGATGTCTGTTAATATTGGCTAAACAAATTGTCGGAAAACAAGTATATATGCTTAGCAGGAAGTTTGAAGTAAGTTTGTAAAGGAGGGGGATTTTGCGCCAGATAGATGTATTTGTACCAGGAAACTACAAATCGATTTTCATTTTACCGATTGGAGATGTGCATTTCGGCAGTAAAAATTATAATGAAAAATACATCAACCAAGTAAGGCGGTTCATCGATAAAAATAAAAACAGAACAAGGATTATACTAATGGGTGATTTGTTAGAAAATGCAACAAAATCTTCTGTTGGAAGAGGTGTTTATGATGAAAATTATCATACATGGAGTCAGTTTAAAAAAGCAGTCAGTACATTCTATCCGTACAGGAATATAATTGATTTAATCATAGAAGGTAATCACGAAGAGAGAATTATAAGAGACACATCATTTGAGATTGTAGAGGAATTATCTCATAGATTAGGTCGTCCTGATGCGTACGGAAAGATAACTGGCTTAATAAACTACATCATGCCAAGCGGTATTGTTTATAGTGTTTTTGCTTGGCACGGAGCTACAGGGGGAACAAAGGAGTCGAGTGCTATAAACGGTTTACTTAGCATGAGGGAACGAGCATTAGCTCACATTTATTTAATGGGTCATACTCATAAGCTATTGAGTTTTAGTAGGGAGATGGTTATACCTGATCCTGGTTCTAAAAAACCAAATATTATAGAGCAGTTATTTATTAATACAGGGACTGCCGTTTCTTACGTCGGGTATGGCGAGCAAAAGGGTTACCCTTTAACAAAAGCCGGGTTTGGTGTTATTCAGGTTTTTAATGACGAGAGAAAGCAAGTGTTTCACCGCATTGAAGACATTATTTAGCGGAGGCATAAATATGGGAATTATTGATAATATATCTTCATTTTTTAGGGGCGGGAGGCAAAAAAATAAAGCAAAGAGCGATCCAATAATGTCGGTAAACGATTTTGGGGGAAGTAGAACAACATTACCGAAATTTGCCATGAACGGTATGGCTAATTCAGCTCTCCCGAAACGTGTTATGGCAGATTTAAGGCTTGATGAAAGGTCTCTTAATAGAGCATCGATCGAACAGCTTATTGATATTCTTATTGACGCCCACCCAGATATGTCTTTCGCACTATGGAATTTTATAAGGCTCAGTAACTCAGGTTACACCTTTTTTGTGTTTAAACCAGGTAAAGATGAGGTAGATAACAAAGCCACAGGGTTGTTAAGAGACTTTATTGAGCGCTTAAACCAGCCAAGCACAGAAAGATTTTCTTTAAGTAGGTCACTAGACAGTGTTATTAACCAGTTAATTATAAGCACAGTGATAAGGGGTGCAGCTTCTTTAGAGCTTGTTTTAGCTAAAAATAAAAAAGATGTTGCATTTATAGCTCCTGTTGATCCTGCAACAATAACATTTAAATTCGAAAAGGACCGTTATATTCCGTATCAATTTGACGGTAAAATTTCTTTAGATATACCGACTTTCTTTTACGAGGCTTTAGATAATTTAATAGATAACCCTTACGGAAGATCCCCAGTTTTAGGCGCTATTCAGATGATTGCATTTCAAATGCAGCTTTTGAACGATATCGCGGCGGTTGTACACAATCAGGGGTATCCTAGATTTGATATAACAATCCTAGAGGATGCCATCTTACAACGAATGCCGCCGCACATAAGGAATAATGAGGCAGAACGTCAGAAGTGGTTAAATCAGAAATTACAAGAGATTGTTGAGATGTATGAGAGCCTTGATCCAGACGATGCTTTTGTACATTACAGCAGTGTAAACATCGATATGGCTGGTGGCGGG
>JASBVU010000477.1 GCA_029960905.1 Thermoanaerobacterium sp. | reverse complement strand
GTGACCTGACGGAAAAGAATAATCCCTAAGCAAATATTTGAATGTATTGGCTTCAGGCAAAACCATGTAAGGCCTTGGTCTTGTACATATTCTCTTTAAAATCTGCACAACTAAGTGGCTACTTGTCAAAGTAGTAAGGGCTTGAATGGCAGAAAGCTTAACGCTGCTTTTTCCAAACAAAATTAGCAGCAAACAAGATAAAATTGTAAAATAAGGACCTCCTATATGGGTTATTTTAGGCATAATCTTATCAAGAGTTTTGCACTTTATCCTTTCATTTAAAAGGAAAAATACATTTCTGTCCTCCGCAATAATCAATTTCTTCACTCCCGACACAAATGAAACCTCCTTACACCTTCAAAGCATCATTCTTTATATTATTTATAACTACACCGCACACCTTGTCTGCTGAATTGTATATGCCAATTTCCTCCATGCGTTCTTTTATCTCATCTATTTTCTTCTTATCAGACAAGAGATCTAATATCTTTTTATCTAATTTCTCTATGTCTTTAATTCTTAAGGCAATCCTCTTTTTAAGCAAAAACTCGAGATTTCTCTCCTCTTGTCCAGGTATAGGATCAAAAATTATCATAGGCAATTTCTTAATTATGGCTTCAGTGACAGTAAGACCGCCGCTTTTAGTCACTAAGACATCAGCAGCCTCCATAAATTCATGTACATTGTCTACATGACCATACACAAATACATTATCGTCTGATATCTCCTCAATTTTAGCCTTTAAATTCTTATTTAATCCACATATTACAGCAATCTGTAAATCTTTATGCCTCTTTATAACATTGACAGCTTTTTTTATATTTCCAAGCCCAAGTCCACCGCCCATCACCATCACCAATGGTCTATCTATCTCAAAACCTAATTTTTCTCTCATCTCATTTTTATCTTTTTTGATGTAAAATTCTTCATCAATAGGTATGCCAGTCACATTTATCTTGTCATCGGAAACACCCATCAAATTCATCTGACTTTTCATCTCTTGAGAACCAACAAAATACCCATCTATCTGATGATGTATCCAATATGCATGTACATCATAATCAGTCAGTATTGCAAATATCGGAATGTTGAGATCTCTCTTTATATGTGACAAAATAGAACAAGAAAATGGGTGGGTGCATATTACAGCATTAGGCTTTAAATTTAATACGTAATCTTTTATAAATGTATAAACAGATATGCCTACTAGCTTATTTATGCGCCTTTCTATCTTGTCCCTTTCCATCTCGTAAAGATATCCCCATAATTCAGGCGTCAATTTTAGCGTCTTTAAGTAAATCCTCGTCGTCAAATAAGACAGGCTGGGAAACTTCTCCCCAAGTGGATTTTCCACAAACACTTCAACGCCATTTCTTTTTTCAAAGGCTTTTTTTAAAGCCATCGCTGTCCTTTTATGTCCAGTTCCTATATCTTCATAAAGTATTAAAATCTTTATTTTATCCATCATAAAGACCCTCACAATCACTATATTGATTATCGCATTTAAACATTAAATTTAAATTAAATTTGTATTAAAAATACGTTAAAATGCATCCATCAATATAGTTTATTTTTATTTGCTATCTAATATTATACCATCAAAATCAATTTATTGTATAAAATTTATTAAACCCTCTTCCGTTAAAAAGAGGGTTTTAAATGCATCTTTTCTACGCTAAAGCTCTTTTCTTTATAATGTCAATTGCATTTCTAACTTGCGGAATAATAGAAACTACAAAACAGATTAAAACCTCCACACCTACTAATATACCATTAACAAGAAGCGAATAGACGATAGGATTCATGCCTTTTGGTGCATAGCTGGCAAAGAAAAAGACACCTGATAGAAAATGAGAGAAAAACCTTCCAAAACCACCAACTAGAACGCCAAGGCTTAAGTTCTTCTTGAAAAAACCTGCCAGCCCTAAGGCACCAAATGCTAATGGATAATCTAAAAGAAGCTGTATCCAATGTACAACATAAGGATCTTGTATTAGCTGAAGCATTCCATAAGCCATTCCCACCGCTATGCCAGGACCTTCGCCGTAATAATAGGCAAAGACAAA
>JASBVU010000476.1 GCA_029960905.1 Thermoanaerobacterium sp. | reverse complement strand
CCACTGTATCGAGGGTTGTTAATAAACTTGGTGGTGTTAAGCCGGAAACAGAAAAAAGGGTTATAAAAGCTATAGAAGAACTAAATTATATACCTAATATATTAGCACGAAGTGTTGTTTCACAAAAAACTTATCTAATTGGAATGGTTGTTCCGGATATTGAGAATCCATTTTTTGCTGCTGTTTATAGTGGGGTAAATTATATAGCTAGAAAACAAAATTATACTACATTATTAGGCGGTTCAGAAAATAATACCGAAATTGAAGAGGATCTTATTCGCAATATTTTACAACATCGACCATCTGGAATTATATTAACTCCGGTACGAGAAGATCTGGATTGGTATAATAAATTTAAATACGATATTCCAATATGTTTGGTCGATCGAAAATTAGAAAAAATGAGTTGTGATAAGGTTTTAATTGATAATCAGGCGGGTTCTTATGACGCTACAAAGTTATTCATTAAGAATGGGCATAAAAAAATTGGTATTATTACTGGACCATTGGATAGCACTCCAGGAAGAGAACGGTTCGATGGTTACCGTAAATGTCTGGAAGATAATGGGATTAATTATGATGCTAGCATAGTCAAAATAGGTGATTTTAGTGAAAAGTCAGGATATATGCTAGGGAAGGAATTACTCTGCATGGAATACCATCCAACAGCAATATTAAGTTGTAATAATTTGATGACAATTGGGTTATTAGAAGCAGTAAACTCTTGTGGTCTTCATGTTGGCAAAGATATATCGATAATTGGATTTGATGACATTCCAGTTACAACACTTATCGAACCTATGATAACTGTTGTTTCAAGGCCAATGAGAGAAATGGGTGAGATCGCTGCAAAATTATTGTTGGATCGAATTGAAAATATTGATGCTCCAAAGCAGAGTATAATAATGTCTCCGAATTTAATTGTAAGAGGATCTGAAAAAATAAATAAATAAAAAAGTTTTAATTCTTTAAATTATGTAACTATAAAAATGTTTATTGTCTTTTTTGGGGATTATTGATAAAAGATGGAATACCTATTTAAATATATGTGTAAAAGCAATTTTCAAAAGAAATTTGTGTATTATAAAGACCAAATTATATTTTAATAAGGAGGCGTATTTAAATGAAGAGTACAGGAGGTATATTAAATGCCCAATTATCAAGAATTATTGCTGAAACTGGGCATAAAGATTTATTAGTTGTTACTGATGCGGGTTTACCAATTCCTTTAAATGTTGAACGAGTAGATTTGGCTGTTATTCCAATGCTTCCACGTTTTCTCGACGTATTAAAGGCGGTAAAAAGTGAAATTGTGGTTGAAAGCATTATGCTTGCAGAAGAAATTAAAACTTATAGTCCCGAGATGGAAGCCGAAATATTAAAGTTGTTTCCAAATGTTCCAGTGACATATACTCCTCATACTAACTTAAAGGAAATATCCAAACAAGCAAGAGCATGCATTCGCTCAGGCGAATTTACTCCTTATGCTAATGTTATTATTACTGCAGGCTGTGCATATTAACATATTGAGGTGATTGAAAGATAAACATAAAATCGCATCTAGAACTGCGTAAATTTAAAAGTAGCATAGAAAACAAATTCATCTATAGTAGTTATGAAATGCTATAAATACTTAATTAGAGAGTATCTATACTTTCAAAAAATGATGACTGTTTGTTCTATTGTAATTTTATGAGTTTGGTGAATGATTTCAGTTAATTTCAAGGTACTTATTGCTCTAGAAATCAACTATAAGGTGAGGAAGTTGCATAATTAACAATTCAAAATAAGACTTGCATTTTTTATTTTGATATAATGCTGTAAAATAATACTTATTTTATAGCATTATAATTAGTATTCCTGTGACAAGCTTTTGGTGAGCCAACATCTTTTTATAGGAAACTCCTAAAATGTTATACATAATAATCTGGTACTTATCGGTAGGTTCTATGCAAATATGTGAGCGGGAATTTGAACAAAAGCTATTTAGACAATTCTTGTAAATTTTTTGTAAAGGTAGATAAGAGTTAAATTTGTAAGTGACAAAGTCTATCAATTGGTAGATATAATA
>JASBVU010000475.1 GCA_029960905.1 Thermoanaerobacterium sp. | reverse complement strand
CTTTTTGGTCCGCCTGGTCTTGGCAAAACCACACTCGCCAACATTATATCAAACGAGATGGGCGTCGGCATTAGGATAACTTCCGGGCCGGCCATAGAAAGAGCGGGGGATTTAGCAGCGATACTTACTAACTTACAGGAAAATGATATTCTTTTTATTGATGAAATACACAGGCTTAATAGAAGCGTGGAAGAAATTTTATATCCGGCGATGGAAGATTTTGAATTAGATATAATAATTGGAAAGGGACCAAGTGCAAGATCATTGCGGCTTGATTTGCCGCATTTTACGCTTATAGGAGCGACGACAAGGGCTGGATTAATGACTTCTCCTTTAAGGGATAGATTTGGAGTAATCATGAGGCTGGAGTTTTATTCTGTTGAAGAATTAAGCGAGATTATAAAAAGGTCGTCAGCTATATTGAATATAGGTATCAATGATGAGGCCGCTTATGAGCTGGGTCGCCGTTCAAGAGGAACGCCTAGGATAGCGAATAGGCTTTTAAAAAGGGTAAGAGATTTTGCTCAAGTGAAGGGCAATGGTTTTATTGATTTTCATATAGCAAAAGATGCCCTTGATATGTTAGGTGTAGATGATATGGGGCTTGAGCATACAGATAGAAAAATGTTAAAATCTATTATTGAGAAATTTTCTGGAGGGCCGGTTGGCATTGACACTATTGCAGCTTCAATAGGTGAAGAAAGTGATACAATTGAAGATGTTTATGAACCATATTTGATGCAGATTGGCTTTTTAAACAGGACTCCAAGGGGTAGAATAGCGACAAAATTAGCTTATGAGTATCTTAACTACAGCTTGCCTGAGTGAGGGATCAATATGTTTCAAGAATTTGGGAAAACTTTGATTGGCATAGGTATAGTGCTTACAATAGTTGGTGTGGCTTTGTTTTTTGGCGGTAAATTTGGAATAGGACATTTGCCGGGTGATATTGTCTTCAAGAGAGGTAATTTTACTTTTTACTTTCCGCTGATGTCGTCAATAATCGTAAGCATTGTTTTGACTTTAATTCTATGGCTTTTTAGAAAATAAACGTAAAGGGGTCATTATTGTGAGGTTCAAAAAATTTGTTTCATTTTTCTTGCTTTCTGTGCTTATCTTGATGAGTACCGTAAGCTATGTAAATGCCAGCGTAGAAATGCCTTCTTTGATAAAGATAGGGCTTTTTTATGCTTCCAGTTCGTTGTCATCATACTCAATGATTTCTTCAAACGGGTTTAAAGTTGGCACAGATGACGGTACTGGCAATGTAAAGGCAATATATAATGTTTCATATAACAATGTTCAGGTGATAAAAGATGATAATTTTTACTTGCAAGAAGGTAATTTTCCTGATCAAGTGACGGCTGACAGCCAACAAGCAAAACTAAGCTCTGATATTTCAAATTCAATTGTAGGATATGATGGCAGTTATCATATTTACATTGGTCCATACGCAAGTCAATCTGACGCAAGTGCAGCAATGAATAGCCTTAAATCTAAATTTTCGGATATTAAGTTGGTATCTCCAAACAATCATATATTAATAGCTCAAAATGGGAAATCTGTATTTTTATATGCAGCAAGTAATCAGATTTATCTTATGAACGCGTCTGGTGATGGGCCAATATCGATTAATGGAGAAAAATACAGAGGATATTTTGAATTTGTAAGGCAACAGGGTAGTGACATGACTGCGATAAACGTATTGCCGCTGGAGGAGTATTTGTATGGTGTTGTTCCTGCAGAAATGCCTGCTTCATGGAATATAGAGGCGTTAAAAGCACAGGCTGTGGCAGCAAGAACTTATGCGGTGTACAATCTTGGAAAATACAGCAAATATGGATTTGATTTGACGGATGATGTGAATTGTCAAGCATACAACGGATACGATGGAGAAAATCCAAATACAAATAAGGCTGTGGATGATACAAGGGGAATAATAGCAATATACAATGGTCAGCCTATAGAAGCAATATTTCATTCACATAGTGGTGGTTACACGGAAGACAGTGAAAATGTCTATACAAATAGCGTTCCTTATTTAAGAGGTGTTGAAGATAA
The DNA here is from genome assembly GCA_029960905.1 of Thermoanaerobacterium sp. Taxonomy (GTDB): domain Bacteria; phylum Bacillota; class Thermoanaerobacteria; order Thermoanaerobacterales; family Thermoanaerobacteraceae; genus Thermoanaerobacterium. The sequence continues at coordinate 13 of JASBVU010000475.1, read as the reverse complement.
ATATGTTTTCGGG
>JASBVU010000474.1 GCA_029960905.1 Thermoanaerobacterium sp. | reverse complement strand
AACCAAAAAAGAAATTGTAGAATAAAGCACATCCCATTTTAAATTGTTCTTGGAGGAAAAGCAAACTGAACAGTACCGAAAATTACATTAAGAGCCGTTCCTCCAAAATTATCAATTGTGTGACTTGCCGTTTTATCATTATGTTCGATAACCAAAACATTAATATGGTTATCGATATGAACTCCTCCCAGTCTAACGAAGACTGGAGCACTTGCTAAAATTAATTGATTATTAATTGGTTCAATAAGTTCTGAAGTAAAATGATCTCTATCTGTTTTATATGTACCGAAAGGAATAGCAATTTCATAATGAACAGAATCAACATCAAAAGAAAAAGTACTGTTTGTATTATCAATTACTATGGGTTGTGAATTAAGTGCAACAGAACCCCATACTTGCGAACCATATGTATATGCTGTCGCCAAATTAATATCTCCTTTGCACTTATTATTTTATATTATTTGTTTTTATAAAGTCAATATTTTAAATAAATATTATTTTTCTACCTTATGAAATACAGCTTTCATACTATTTTTGCTTAAATACATCATCAATACGATCATTAAACGTCTTCCATCGATCTATTTCTGTTTGTAATTTGGCATTTAATTGCTCTGAACGTTCAATTACTCGCTCATAGCGTTGATTAAGTTTTGTTTTCTCATAGTTGTTCCAAATACCCCAAAGGACCATAATTAATAATAAAGCAGAAACAACATAATAAGTCCATTTCATCAATTTATTTTCATCAAGATTTTCATTTTCTTGATTCATTTAATTTAACCTCCTTATGAAATGTGCTTTTGATAATCCTCCAAGGACATAACATTCTCAAAGTTTCAGAATTTGCAATCATTCTTTTCATTAAATTGATTTACTTTTCAAGATAAATAGTAAACAAATGTCCTTTATCATCAAAAGGTAAGATATCGAATACGATTTGATAATTTGCTGGATCTTTTGCTGGATCTCCAATACTATTATTAATTCTATCAAAATTAGTGCGAACAAACGCTTTAGGAACTTTGTAAACAAGAGATTTGTATACACCTTCTTGTTCATCTTGAACATACGTTTTGATGATTAATTTACAATTTTTTTGTTTATTACTTACAAGATAAGACTCATAATGATTTTTAGAAGTTGACTTCTCAAAATCACTTCTCAAATCTTCTTCTTTTTCATATAAAAAATCATATAGCTCAGTACTTAGAATATTAGTATAAACAATAAGTTGATTATTTTGACACTTAAACATTGAGTCTTTTAGGTAATCTAATTTAACCGCTAAATTTCCATCAGTATTATAAATTTCAATATCCGCATTGTACTTTTGTGCAAATTTCATTTTATTCTCTCCTTTGGTGTGGCATTTCATTCTATTATCGATACTTATAAAAATCACAAATAGCCTTAAAAATATAGTCTTTACTACGTTGCTCCTGTGGCAATTGTTCGTATTCAACTAAGCAAGGATGAGTTTTCTTTTCTGGATCTTTAACTTCTCCATAAACCCATCCATTAGCAATTTTTTCTTTCATCCAATTAACATGACTTTCTTCTGGTGTTGTCTCATTCTCAAAATGAAACTTTACCCCATTAATTGCACTTTGTTTTTGCCAATCCGGTGCTTCGTCCCAAGATGGTTGAGAATGATCACCGAGGCTTTGGCAATAAGCACGATTTACTTCATGACAAAGACTTGCTACAAATTCTACATCGATAATTTTTGCATCTTTAACATCTTTATCTACATCTTTTACCAATACATATTCCCCCATTCATTTTCCTTCGTCATTTCTAATTGCAGAACCAAAAAAGGAAATGGTACAAATTAACAAGGAACATCCTAAGACAAATTTGTTTGGCATATATCCAAATAGAAAGGAAACAAAAAGTACAAAATAATAGATTGTGCAGAACCAACTTAAAATTTTTAACAACTTACTATTCATTTTTATCACCTTTATTTTTTTATTTTTTATTGTTGCTTGTCTACGTCATAATCCTTTATCAAACAAAGTCATACTCTTCGCATTCAACTTCCATACTCCAAGGACTATCCATACTATCGT
>JASBVU010000473.1 GCA_029960905.1 Thermoanaerobacterium sp. | reverse complement strand
ATTTTCTATAACAATAATCCAGATTATCCAAAACTTAGGGAAATCATTGAAAATGCAACTGCACACGGTATACCTCATCCTAAAGCTCCTGTTACAGGGTGGGAAGATGTGGAGCTCGAAGTATACAATAAATTATTTAATAACGATATAACGGTGGATCAAGCAGTGAAAGAAATAAAAGAGAGAAGCGATCAAATACTTAGTAGAGCAAAATAAGAAGCAATTTCTCCTGAGACTTGCTTATGCAATTTTATGCATAGCAAGTCTCAAGTCTCTATGAAGGAGGTAATTATTGTGTTTAAACGTAATAGAGAAAACATCCTTTGGGCATATACCTTTTTGTCTCCGTTGTTAATTGGAATGTTTATTTTTTCAATTATTCCTGTGACTTTGAGTTTTGCATTTAGTACTTTAGATTGGGTAGGTTTCATGCCTCCAAAATTTATAGGATTAAAAAATTATTTAACTGCATTAAAGGACCAAGAAATTTACAAAACGATATTTAATACTTTTAGGATAGCAATAATTGTTTTGCCAATCAGTTTATTTATTTCACTTCTAATTGCCTCTGCTTTAAATATGGGAATTAGATTTGTGAGTGTTTATAGGGTAATATACTATTTACCCGTTATTACGATGCCAGCAGCTATAGCAATGGTATGGATGTATTTATATAATTACAATTACGGTTTATTAAATTTTCTTTTAAAAAGCATTGGATTAAAGCCTATAAATTGGTTAGGTGAACCTAGTATCGCATGGATAGCTATTGCAATTATGAGTATTTGGGGTTCGTTGGGTATGCAAATTATAATACTTTTAGCAGCTTTGCAAGGAGTACCTCATGAACTATATGAAGCAGCAGAAATAGATGGAGCAAATTCTATTGTAAAATTATTTAAAATCACGATACCCATGATATCTCCTCAAGTGTTTTTTTTGATAATAACGGGATTTGTAGCTTTATTCCAGTTATTTGATCCTATTTACATAATGATTGGCAGAGGTCACAGCTTACTTACGACAAAAACTATTGTTTACTATTTCTATGATACAGCATTTAGAATTGGTGACAAAGGATATGGTGCTACAATAGCAGTTATTATATTTTTTGTAATTTTAATGTTTACTGCTATTCAAATGGTGTTTCAGAAAAAATGGGTATATTATGATTAAGAGGTGTTAATATGGCTAACTATAGGACTAGAAGATTAATATTTATCTACTTTTTTCTAAGCATAGGGGCTTTAACAATGCTCTGGCCTTTTGTTCAGATGATACTTGGTTCTTTTATGACGTTTAAAGAATCGGTTTCTTATCCCCCAACAATTATTCCGTCACAATTTAATCTTGATAACTATATGAGAGTATTTGAAAAAATGCCGTTTGGGACATTATATATGAACAGCATTGTTACAACGGTTTTGCGCGTTATTTTTAATACAGCTATATCAGCGTTGGCAGGTTATACTTTCGCAAAGTTTGACTTCCCTGGTAGAAATACGATATTTAAAATAGTGCTTGCAATTATGATGGTACCAGGGCAGATTTTCTTGCTACCTCAATATATGACTATGAAATTTTTTGGATGGCTTGATACTTTGTATGCAATTTGGGTACCCAATATTATTTCTGCATATGGCGTGTTTATGATGCGACAATTCTTTTTAACAGTGCCTAATGAGCTATTAGAGGCAGCCATAATCGATGCTGCCAATCACACAAGAATATTTTATCAAATTGCATTACCTTTAGCCAAACCTGGAGTATTAGTTTATGCTTTACAGGTAGTTATAGCAAGTTGGAATGATCTGTTATGGCCACTTGTTGTTAATACATCTATAGAAAAATTGACTTTACCCGTGGGAATGGCATATTTAAGAGGCCAATATGTTGTTGATACTCCAGCTTTAATGGCTGCATCAGTGATGGCGGTAATTCCAATATTGTTACTCTACGTTATTTTCCAAAGATATTTCAAAGATTTAGGCTTTTCAGCGGCAATTAAGTAGAAAGTAAATAAAATTAGGTAAGGGGTGTTAATAATATGGAAAAAATAAAAATTGCAGTAATTGGA
>JASBVU010000472.1 GCA_029960905.1 Thermoanaerobacterium sp. | reverse complement strand
CGAAAAAACCTGCGCCGTCCACAAATATAATTAGCATAAGCAAAAGCAAAATATCTTCTGTAGACTTAAAAGACGCAGGCAATGAATTGGCTATTGAAAAGAGTGGCAGCACGTACAATGTAATAAAGCCCGTCAGCTATAAGGCAGATAGTACCAGCACAGATGACTTGTTTAATTCGATTTCGGGGCTAAAGTACACCAGAAAATTTACAGATACTGATGTAAAAAAATACGGTTTAGATAAATCTGATTTTACAATATCTGTATCATCTAAGGACGGAAAAAAGGAAGAATTGATTGTGGGAAATAAATCGCCTGTGGGAGATTCATACTACGCAAAGCTTAAAAATTCTAATTATATATACGTTGTAGATGCCAGCTCAATAGAAAACTTTCAAATAACCAGTAACGATACCTTGTTTAATTATTTGGACAAAGACGTGTACACAATGTCAAAAGACAAGATTTCAAAGATAACATACACAGATTCTACTGGAAGTTACAATATAGAAAAAAACAAAAATGGAAAATGGGTATACAATGGCAAAGAAATAAGCAGCGATAATTCAGAAAGTCTTCTTAATGACATTGTTCTGTTGAATCCGACAGGCATCGATCCAAACAAAAAAATTGTTGGAAACAATTCAAGTTTCACATTGTCCATATCAGACGGAAATAAAAGCGAAGAGGTCAAATTTTTGACTGATGACAATACCACATACTATTTGCAAAAGAATACAACTCAGATCGGATTATATATTTCAAAAGATCAATTAAGCAGTTTGTTAAGCGATATAAAGAAAGTAATAAAATAAGGAGTCATGTACTCCTTATTTTTTATATCATCTCTTTCAGCATGCTTTTAAATTAATCACAGTTTTTATTTCCCCACAAAAAATTGCTTTTATGGCAAATAAAAAAATTGTATAATGTATTATATAAAATAATGCATTCATCTAAAAATTATTTAAAATATATTTTTTGTTTTACGATATATTTGTCGGGGGAATTTTGATGAACGATAATTTGATTTTTTCACTTGACATAGGTACAAGAATTGTTGTAGGCATAGTAGGTGTGCCAGAAAATGATAAATTGAAAGTGTTGGCTGTCGAACAAATGGAACACACAGATAGAGTGATGTTTGATGGTCAAGTTCACGACATAGACAAGGTGGCATCTGTAGCTATTAAGATAAAGGAAAAACTCGAGAAAAAGCTTGGTGTGATGCTTAAAAGCGTAAGCCTTGCTGCCGCAGGAAGATCGCTGAAGACCAAAATGGTAAGAGTGGAAAAAAACATTGAGGAAAACTACATAATAAAAGATAGCGACATAGATAACCTGGTACTGTCTGCGTTGAATACGGCAAAAGAAGAAATATCCCGAGAAAGCCACACTTTAAAGTACCACATGGTAGGATACTCAATAAAAAGCTTTTATTTAGACGGTCTGCCTATAACTAATCTTAAAGACCATACGGGAAAAGAAATCTCTGTAGAGATAATAGCCACATTCTTGCCGTACGATGTAGTAGAAAGCTTATACTCCGTAGCAAAAAAAGCAGGCCTAGAGGTGGCATATCTTACGTTGGAACCAATTGCAGCAATTGGTGTTGCAATAATGCCTCAAATTCGAATGCTTAACATAGCGCTTGTAGATATTGGAGCAGGTACATCTGACATAGCCATCTCAAAAGACGGAAATATCATATCATATTCAATGGTTCCATTTGCTGGCGATGAAGTAACCGAAACTATACAGCAGCATTACCTTACTGATTTCAATACAGCAGAAAAAATTAAAACCACATCTAAAAAGGATATAAAGTTTAAAGATGTCATAGGACTCCAGCATCAAATATCTCGCTCAGACGTTTTAGACTTAATATCGCCTGTAGTTAAAAACCTCGCAAAAAAAATATGCGACGAAATCGTAAAGTACAATGGAAAGAGTCCATCTGCCGTATTTTTAGTGGGAGGCAGCAGCAACCTGCCAGGCATAGCAGAAGAAATAGCCAAAAATCTGTCTATACCGCCAGAAAGAGTTTCAGTAAGAGATGCCAGCACCATCACCGTTG
>JASBVU010000471.1 GCA_029960905.1 Thermoanaerobacterium sp. | reverse complement strand
TGTATATAGATATAGTATCATTGAAAGATTTATCTGATACTTTGATTTTAAATTTTACTGTTTTAATGCACTCCATATCAACACCATCTTTACAAATATAGTTTTTCTTCTAATTACCATTATAATATAAAAATTTGCCGTGGATTACAGTTATAACGATGCCTTACTCCATCTAAACTTTCGTTATAGATGGAGACTGCGGCTACTGTCTTTACGTTCATATTTTATCCTCCCGAAATGTTTGTATATATTACTGTCTTATTGATTTTACAATTTTATCAACCTCATTCAAATGATTTTTACACTTGTCTACATTATCATCTTCTAAACACAATATGGATAGCTTTATATGAATTTTTAGCAATTCTTTTGCGCTGTTTATATTTTTGGCAACTTCCAATATTTTGTTGTATGTGTTTATTACCTTTTCTCTATCGTTTAATTGCTTATAAATATCAGCCAATCTATAATTTCCCATTATGATGTATTCTATGTCATTGTTTTTATTAGCTATCGAAATGCCTTCTTCCATGAGACTTATAGATTCTTTGATATTCCCCATTTTAAATAGCACATTGGCTTTTTCAATAAGCGTGTGGGACAATAACTTTTCATCTTTGTTACGCCTTATTTTCTCTGCTTTATCAAAATACTCCAAAGACTTTTCATAATCATTTAGATCTGCATAAATTTCGCCAATATTGCTGTAAATCAATCCTGCTATTGAATCTTCATCATTAACATTATTTAGTAAATTTTTATATACGTCTAAAGATTTTTCAAGAAAACCCATTTCCCTGAAGCAATTGGCTTTTATAGAACTTGCATAAATATAGTTTATAAGTTCATCGGATTTATTACAATCTTTAAGAAATTTCTCAACATATTCTATTGCAACATCATATTTGCCAATGTGTTTATAGCATAATGAAATGTTATAAATCGCTTTATTTCTTATACTTTTATCATTTGTTTCATCAGCAAAACTCATGGCTTTATCAAAGTAAAATATTGCTTCTGCATAATCAGTTATATTCATCTTGCAAACGCCCAACATGTTATAAACGTATGGTATTTGTTCCTTAAATCCATACATCATCAATAGTTCAAGGGCTTTGTTGTAGTTCAATATTGCATCTATATATTTATTTGTATTATACATTATGTCGCCAATTTTAATGTTTATCAGTGCGTTTACTCGCTTTCTTCCGTATTTTTCTGCAATTTCAAGTAATTCATTTACTTTGCTTAAATCCTCTTCATTGTTAATCTCTTTTAATTTTTGGATACAATAGTATTCGGCTTCTTCAGCAGGTGTCATTAAAAGGTATTTACCATCTATGTTTAGATTTATGCCAATTTCTTTGGCTCTTTTATTAAGTTTCTTTGCAATGGCAGAAGCTGTTTCTTTGCTCATAGTGCTTCTACCGCTTTCAATCATGCTTATAAAACCTCTGGTAATGTTTTTATCCTGTAGTTCTTTCTGTTTCATCTTAAGCATTTTTCTGATTTTTTTTAGCCTTTCACCTTGAGTTGAAAATTCCATATAAATTTCCCACTTTCCTTCTTTATATACTGTCTTAAGTCTTAAATTAATAAGTCTTTCCTTTCTTACAATATAAATAAACTTTTTAAAAGTCAAAAAGCAATTATTTTAAATTGAAATTTTCTTTTCCGTAGATTTTTTTATTGTAAAAATACTTACAAATGCTGTATATTTCAATTATTATAACAGAAATCACAGTAATGTTGTCTATAAAATATGCATAAATAGGCAATCTGTTATAAGTATAAATTCTTATAATTCTAGCATCTCCTATGAAATGCATGGCAGATGCGATATATATATTCCCCGTACGTAAATATAAATAACTTGCAAAAATACCTGAAATAAATACATTTAAAAAGTATGTTATATTCATATTTTCATGATGTACTAAATACGTTATAGGAAAATGTGACATCGAAAATATTGCATTTGTCAGAAGTATAGCAATTATTAATTTTAAAGCTTTATTCTTTAAAACAATTGTTTCTAAAACTTTGTAATAAAGAGCTACCCTAAACAAATATTCCT
>JASBVU010000008.1 GCA_029960905.1 Thermoanaerobacterium sp. | reverse complement strand
GTGACATTTATTGGGGATATATCCGCTATATGCAAGTCAAATTTGTGGCTAAGGACTGCCGAGAGAATCTACATTAAAGTTGGTGAATTTACGGCTACTACATTTGACGAGCTTTTTGAAGGTGTAAAGTCTTTGCCGTGGGAAGAGTGGATTCCTGAAAATGGACAGTTTCCTGTCGACGGATATTCTCTTAAATCTAAGCTTTTTAGTGTGCCTGATTGCCAGTCGATAGTGAAAAAAGCGGTGGTTGAAAGGCTTAAGAAAAAATATAAAAAGGAATGGTTCGATGAAAATGGACCTCTCTATAAAATAAAATTTTCATTGATGAAAGACAAGGCTGTACTGATGATAGATACAAGCGGAGAGGGACTTCATAAAAGAGGATATAGAGCTGTGTCAAATGCAGCGCCTTTAAGGGAAACTTTGGCTTCTGCCATGGTCATGCTAAGCTATTGGAGAAACGATAGACCGCTTATTGATCCATTTTGTGGATCGGGAACTATACCTATTGAAGCTGCGCTAATTGGTGCAAATATAGCTCCAGGGCTATATCGACAATTTGCATCGGAAAAATGGAGGCAGATACCAAAAAAGCTGTGGACTGACGCGAGAAATGAAGCTTTTGATTTAATCAATAAGGATGTAAAACTAAATATAAATGGATATGACGCAGATGAAGATGCGGTAAAATTATCCATAGACAATGTCAAAAAGGCTGGTGTCAGTGATTATGTAAGATTTTCAAAAAGATCTTTGAAAGATCTAAAAACCGATGATAAGTATGGCATAATAATCTGCAATCCGCCTTATGGTGAAAGAATGGGGGAATTAAAAGAGGTAGAAAAATTGTATAGGGAGATGGGAAAAGTATTTACAAAGCTTGATACATGGTCGTACTATATAATAACATCACATGAAAATTTTGAAAAACTTTTTGGAAGAGATGCAAATAAAAGAAGGAAGTTATACAATGGTATGATAAAAACCACTTATTATCAGTATTTTGGACCAAGACCACCAAGGGACTGACGTAAGCGTCTTTTTATATTTGCAAAAAATTTTTAATAGTTGCGAAAAACTTATTTGCGACCCATTATAATTTTAATTATAATAAAATAAAATATCCTATTTTAAGTAATTAATTTAAAATAGTTAAATCTAATTAAAACTGGGGGATAAATATAAGATGGCTCGCAAGGAAAATGGTGGAAGTTCAAATATATTAAGAAAAAAATCTCTTGACATGATAATAGATGACACACAGGACCAAAAACATGCATTGAAAAAATCACTATCATGGTTTGATCTTATTCTCTTTGGGATTGGTGCCATAATCGGTACAGGTATTTTCGTATTGACTGGCGTTGCGGCTGCAAAATATGCAGGACCAGGTCTTATATTATCATTTGTTCTTTCAGGAATTGCTTGCTCTTTTGCCGCACTAAGTTATGCAGAATTTGCATCTACATTTCCTGCAGCAGGATCTACGTATAGCTACAGTTATGTGGCACTTGGTGAAATATTCGCTTGGATAATAGGATGGGATTTGATACTGGAGTATGCTTTCGCTATACCTGCCATTGCTTTGGGTTGGTCAGGATATTTCACAAGTTTGCTTCACAGCTTTGGCGTTAACATACCTGTATGGGCTGCAAATTCAGCAAGCTCTGCACATGGTGGAATAATAAATCTACCAGCTATCGGCATAGTTTTGTTGTTGGGAGTAATCCTGCTTTTTGGTACAAAAGAAAGTTCAATATTGAATAATATCGCTGTTATATTTAAAGTGATGGTAATACTGTTTTTCATAGCTGTCGCTGTATGGCATGTACATCCATCAAACTGGAAGCCATTTTTGCCGTTTGGATGGAAGGGAGTATTTTCAGGCGCTGCAATAATATTTTTCGCTTACATTGGGTTTGATTCTGTGTCAACTGCGGCTGAGGAGACAAAAAACCCTGAAAGGGATATGCCTATAGGAATTTTAGGTTCATTAGGTATCAGCACACTTTTGTATATAGTCGTTGCTGCAATATTGACAGGTGTCGTATCATATACAAAACTTAATACGCCTGAACCTGTGGCATTTGCGCTAACCAGCCTCGGCATAAACTGGGCGTCAGGATTAGTTTCTTTCGGTGCAATAGCAGGGATAACGACGGTTCTTTTGGTAATGATGTATGGACAGACGAGGATATTCTTTGCTATGTCAAGAGATGGACTTTTGCCGCCATTTCTTTCAAAACTCCATGAGAAGCACAAAACGCCTGTTGCAAGCACTATAATAGTTGCATTATTTGCGGCAGTTGTTGCAGGATTTTTCTCCATCGATGAACTTGCAAAGCTTGTGAATATAGGAACTATGTTTGCATTTGTTCTTGTATCAGTAGCTGTTATTGTTTTGAGGTACACAAAGCCTGAACTTCCGAGAAAATTTAGATGTCCGCTTGTGCCTTTAGTGCCTATCTTATCCATTGCTTCAACTGTATTTTTGATGATTTCGCTGCCTCTTGAGACATGGATAAGGTTTATAGTATGGTTTGTGTTGGGGATTATCATATATGCATTTTACGGATATAGGCACAGCAAACTTGCGCAAAGTGATTACAAAGGTGTCAAAGTCGAAAGCCTTTATAAAGAAGTATGATGATAAAGCCTTGGATGATGACCAAGGCTTTTTTATATACATATAATTGCTGTTTATGCTATTCTGTCAGGGATGAATGGCCATATATAGAGAAAATATGCCGTAAAATATCGCATAGTTTACGACTATGATTAAAAAGACTATTAAAAATGCTCTAATAAAATTCTTCTTCAACATTAAATCCCCTCTATATTAATTTTTTCTCCATATATATTAGACAAATAAGCATTAATTTTGTTACAGTTAAAATAAATTATTTTTTCAGTTTGATGCTATTGGCAGCTTTTATGAGCTCATTTTTATCGATTTTAGACATTAAAGAGAATAAATTGTTGTCTTTCCTCCAGACAATGGTGTTTAAACCATTTTTTTGGACTAAGATACCCTCATAGCCGTTTACATCAATCTTTTGTGTGACAGCATTTTCTGTGTCTACCATCATATCAGTGTTTTCATTGGAACTTTGGCTGAAAATTATGAAATCACCTTTATCATTTGTATACTGAATGATTTTGGTTATTTCCTGTGACTCTACCTTGCTTATCTTGAACCCATGTGGTACGTATGAAAGATAATATTCATTTTCCCAGTTGGCTGGCACCATTGATGTTGAAGAAGATGCATTAGGCTCACTGTTTTCTTTTAATTTTATGTCTGTATAATCTTTTTTGATTTCAATTATGAGGTTAAATACGCGAGCTCTAAAGGCAGAAACAGTTGTTATTGCCAAAGTGAAGCCAATAAAAGCCACAAAGAAGAATACCGCAACTTTTGGGAAAACTTTTTTTGCCGATGTGAAGAACTTTTTGACTGCTTCTTTTCTTTTGTGATGTCTTAACATCTTTCTGATTTTAATGCTTAATTCTTCAGGATAAGGTACTTCTTCACCATTGGCTTCTGCATCGAGATCGTTAATTATGTTGTTTACATGGCAAGCCCCTGCATATTCCAGCAATGCTTCAAATATTTTGCTTTCAGATTTTAGCTTTTCATCGTAAAGGTCTTTCATATTTTCACATCTCCTTTATATTCGTATAAAGCATTCTTAAGGCTTTGCCGCGCACGATACAGTCTTATCCTTACATTGTCTTGTGTGATGTTTAAAAGATTTGCGATGTCTTTATTGGAGTATCCGTAGTAGTATTTTAAAGAAATAATGTCTGCGTACTCTGTTTTTAGCTCCTTTACCTTTTCGGATACTCTTCTAAAAATGTCACCGTTTATTAACTTCTCGTCAAATGGCTCTGAGTCATCATGGAAAAACTCATCTGCATCTTCAATAAATAAATTTTTTTGCCGCTTTATTTGTTTGTACATATTTATTGAGATGTTTCTAACTATAATAACAACTAATGCCCTTATTTTGTTACAGTCATAATCAGAAATTTTTTCGATGTAGTTGATAATATTTATGAAAGCAGATTGGACAGCATCTTGTGCTAATTGATAGTCGTTTAAAATGTTGTATGCTACTTTAAACATATCTTTACTGTAATTTACATATATATCTTCGACCTTTTTCCTTTGACTTTCATCTGTAATTGTGTCAAATAAGATGAGCAAATTTTTTCCCTCCCTTGTCCATGCTAATCCACAAAATTTTAAGCATGTCAAATAGATTATATCATAAAACTTTTCCTGTGAGATATTTAACAAAAATTTCTGCATGTAATAAAATATGTTTTTGTAGATATTTATACTTAAAATTGCAAAAATAAATTTATTATAAAAAGTGTTACTATATGAAAATTAATTCGTCTATATATTTGGAGGGAGGTTTGGCGGTGAAAAGAAATTTTTTAGACATATATGAAAGTTTTTTCGACGATGTCTACAGATACGTGTATTTTAAGGTTGGCAATGGTTGGGATGTGGATGACATTGTCAGCGATATTTTCAAAAAAGCGTATGAAAATTACGGCAGTATCAATTCTAATGTAAAAGCATGGATTTTCGCAATAGCAAGAAATACAGTCGTAGATTTTTACAAAAAGAAAAAAGATATAGCGTTTGGCGACGACCTTGATGCTTTCACATATCCAGATGTCTTTGAAAATAAGTTTGATAAGGAAGCGGAGCTAAACTGCTTAAAAAAATCATTATACAGTTTACCGAAGGAGGAAATTGAGATAGTAGGGCTTAAATATTTTTCAAATTTGTCAAACAAAGAATTATCATTATTGCTTGATAAAACTGAGGATGCAGTTAAGATGAAATCATACAGAATAATTCAGAAGCTCAAGAAGCTTGTAAATATTTGCTTGGAGGGTTAAAAGATGGATGATGAGAGAATAGAAAATAACCTTAATAGGATAAAAGAGCAAATACCTGTAAATATGGAACTAAAGAGGAAGCTTCGCAAGAGATTTAAAAAGAATAACAATTGGATAAAAAGACTTTTCATAACAGCGGCTGCTGCAGCATGTTTATTGACGGTGCTTTACTCTTTTAATATCAAGAAAATTCCAGATACAATTATTCAAAAAATCAGTGCAGCAGATCTCAAGATAGCCAACCAGATGTCATTTGTTGATGTAGGAAGTGGTAACAATATTGCTGGGATGGCTGAACATGACGGCACGATTTATATGTCTATAGCCGATAAAGGATTATATAAGTACAATAATAACGGATTTGCTAAAGTTGCTGATGGGGATATTGGTTTTGTAAGTATATCCGCAGATGGCAACAAATTGGTATATGTATCTGACAATAGTATATACGAGCAGTATATTAAGACAAATAATACGAGGCTTTTAGTAAAAGGCGGTAATGCTGATACAGACACATATTACGAGCAGCCTTCATTTTCACCTGATGGCAGGAAAATGATTTATACGAAAAAGATTATTGCGCCAAGAGATAATCACGGATTTTATGAAAAAGAATCATCATTGTACGAATTAGATTTAAAGACTCTAAAATCTGATAAAGTCGCTGATGGATCATATGGTTCTTTTGTAAAGGGTGTTAATGCGATAGTATTCGAAAGAGATGGTAAAATACTGTACAAAGATCTAAATAGCAATATTGAAAAAACAGTCGATGAAGGCAGATTCCCATCAGTCTCTCCGGATGGCAATTATATTGCATACGAAAAACAACAGATTAAAACAGATATCATGAAAGATAACATAAGCATCAAGGAATCAATGTCAAATATTTGGATTACAGATGCAGCAAATTTTGAAATTAAGAAGCAAATAACGTTAAATATACCTAAAAAAGATGTTGTTGAAGATTGGCTTAAAAATTTAAAATCATTAAATTTACCTCAAAGCCTTGTTGTCAACGGTTTATATAGTTACTTTAATCCTGTCTGGAATAGCAGCTCAAACAGTATTTTCGTTATGAAAAACAAAAATGTAGACGTGAATGGTAATGTAATGCGTCTAATGAAGATAGATTTGAGCAAAGAAAAAATCAGTGCAAAAGATGTTGTAAGAAGGTATTTACAAGCATTGTTAGTTAGAGATGATGATTTTGCAAAAATGCTTATGAAAAATCCGCCACAGTTGCTTACAATATCAAATCCTCATCCAGTGGGATATACAATACTATCGTCAGGCACTGAAGGTGGGAAAATATATGTTGATGCTGTACTAGAATACGCCTATACGATGGATAGCTACTATTCCATGGAAAAATCGAGGTATTATTTGATACCCGACAGCAATGGCTATGTAATAGATAGTACAAAAAATATAGGCAAGGAAGAGTATGTGATTAAAAATGGCGCTTTGTACAAGGTAGAAGGACAAAGTAATGTAAAACTATTTGACAAAACCGATATTCCAAAACAGTATTTGTCAGATGGAGACTATAGATTTGGACCAATAGCGTACAGCAGCAAGACTCATACTCTCGTATTTACAATACAAAAGACAGATAAACAAAGTGTGAAATTGGCAAGTTACGACTTAAACAGCAAAAAATTCAAAATGATTGATAGTATTAATAGCGGCAGCTTCTTTGAACTTAAGATCGATGAAAGTGGGAGATACCTTGCAGCAGATTATATGACAGCACAAAATAAAGCTAAAACGTATGTCTACGATTTAAATGATAATAAAAAAATAGATTTGCAATCATTGATTGAAGATACAGACATCCAAGCCTTAAACTCAAGTTTTTGGGATAAAGACATGCTCATATTTAATGTAAATACAAATGATCAGTATCTCTATTATAAATACAATCCGGAAAAATCTGAAGTAAGCATTCCATAGTATATAGGATTAAAGTATTGCTACAAAATTTTGATATAAAAATGTTATGGCAATAATCTGTATTTTTTATATTCATATGATATAATTAAAGGTGAGATGAAGAGAAATGGAAGGAAGAAGTATGAGCTAGAAATATGATATAACGATGAAAAATATTTTTTCGGATATGGCTGATGACATAATGAGTTATTTTCTTGGATTGCAATATACAAAGATTGATGAACTTAATATAGAATTTGCAAGAATAGAACGAAGGGACAGCGACATGATATTCAAATGTACTACTGATAAAGGAAATGTCGCTGTGCATATAGAATTTCAATCAGAAAATGACGGAAAAATGCCTTATAGGATGTTAAGATATTCGCTTGAGATAATGGAAAAGCATAATCTCTTACCATATCAGATAGTTGTTTATATAGGCAAAGATAATGCAAACATGAAAAATAGCTTAAGTTACGACTTTGGAGAACAAAACACATTAGACTATAGATACAGGATAATAAATGTTGGTGACATAAAATATACTGATGTTGTAGGGACAGATTATTATGATTTATATTCGCTTCTCCCGCTGATGGATCAAAATAGAAGGAAAGAAGAAGGAGAAAATATTTGGAAAGATGTGTTGAGGCTATAAAAGATATTCCGTTAGATATAAACAAAAAGAAAGACATAGCATTTAAGGCAGAGATATTATCGGGTATAGTTTATAAAAGAGAAGTTATTGAGAAAGTTTTTTCGGAGGTGGTAAAAATGTTTAGAATTGAAGAATCAGAAACATACAAAATGATAATAGAAAAAGGTATTGAGAAAGGCGCAAAAGAAGAAAAAATTTCAATAGCAAAAAAATTATTAAAAGAAGGTATGGACATTGACAGAATAGCAGAGATTACAGGGTTGCCAAAAGAGGAGATAAAAAAATTGATGAATTAGGATTATAAGCAGGCTTGATGCCTGTCTTTTTTATGGAGGTAATAATTATTATATAAATTTATTGATGACCGGAAAACGGTCGCAGTTTCGACAATATATTACATGGATTGACAAAGTACGACAAAAAAATTGACCTAATTTAGCACCTTCCCAGATGACGATAATTGGATTATAATAACATTAACAGAAATTGGTGCCATTTCCTGCAGATAAAATCGTAGTCAATATGCTTTTTGGTACCGAGAAGCGTAGTGACTACAAAAAAGGAGATGCATGGTGTGTTAAAAAAACTGGTTTTACTGCTTCTAATTGTTGTGACAAAATAACTGATGGTTGGAGGTGATTTTATAAAAATTAAGCGTATAATAATATTTGGCTTTATAACAGCAGTTGTCTTGAGCCTTTTTATATATTATGATTACTACGGCTATAAGAAAAGTCATTTTCAGATTTATCTATATCAAACAAATGATGCACCTGATTTAAATTATACAACTAAAAGCAAGCATTTTAAAATCAATACAACGATTGAGATTGGGAAAAAGCTACAAATATCAAATAATAATTCTACGATCACAAGAAATTTAAAAGATATGCAAGATTCAAATGAATTTACTTCACTAAATTATACGGTAAGAGTTGAGAACATCAGTAAGAAAAAATTAAATAACATTAAAATTGTTGCATTCCTTGATAAAGGGCTTGAGCCTTATATAGTATCTGGACTTTTGTATTTTGGAACACCAATTCAACAGAAAATAGATTTGAATGTACCAAATACAAAGAAAAAAGATAATTGTATTGATGTTAGCAGATCTGCATGGCTACCTAATATCTCTCAAATAGATGCAGATGAAAGGCAGAAAATATTAGATTCAATCAAAAAGCCAATCAAACTGATAATAAAATGGGACGATGGGGAAGAAGATTTATTGCTACAAAATTTTGATATAAAAATGTATTGATGCTTCATAGTGGAGCTTTTTTTCTTAAATAGCTACTACATTAGCTATATGATATGAGGTGATAGTAATGGATTTACATACGCAATTGTACTTAGGGGATTTAGGTAATCGCATGATTTACATATATGAAATATTTCTTATTAATATAGCTGTACTAATGATTGTTTGGCTTGGCTTTTCGCTTTATAAATGGAGACGAGCTGGAAAATAACTATACAGTTGGCAGAGATCAAGAGCTACATTATATCGTTATGAAGTTCAATAAGTCCCAAATGGATGCTTTCATAAAATCTGCAGAAGAAAAAAGATGGAAGTTTGGAGCTGCTATTCTTTTTAGATATTAAATCAGGAATATTGTACTTTTATTATGATAATTTTGAACTTGCGTCGGACTTGCGCTTTGAACCTCATTAACACATTATGCTTAATACTACACATTTCATTTGATAATTGGCCTTAGGGCTATTTTTTATACATAAAAAATTTTTTAAAAAAAACTGTAACAAAACGAGAAAAAATTTGTCTTATATATGTGGAGAGGAAATTAATCTAGTGCATATTTATAATTATAGGATAATTTAGTCTGTTGAAATTGGAGGCAGAGTATGGTATGAAAAGATATAGGGAGTTTATTTTGCATGCGTTTATTTTGATTTCAATTATTTTAGCCATATTTATCATGTTTGTGATTTTGGATATTACAGTTGTAGAAATTTATACGAGATGAAAAACCAAATTCATGACAAGTTATTACAAATAAAGGTCATTTATTTTTATTGACGCAAATTTGCATTAAAGATATAATATAGTTAAACTGAATATAGTCTTAAGGTCCGAAAGGTTAATAGGGAAAGCGGTGAGAAGCCGCTGCAGCCCCCGCTACTGTAAGCGATGATGAGGCTCAAAATGCCACTGGGGAAACCGGGAAGGTTGAGCTAAAGATGAATCGCAAGCCAGGAGACCTGCCTTAAGATGTGAAAAACACCTTCGGAGGGGAGGTTGGTAATGTGATACATATTTGTTTTGAAAAATATGGGGCATACCTTCTCGGTATGCCTTAGTTTTTTTAGGTTTACTGCTTAAGCGCTTTGGCTATGTTTCAAATTTTTATGAAGAAATTGGGAGGAGAGATCTAAGTGAAAAAATTGATTAAAAATATTGTAGTTTTCATCATAGTAGCAGTTCTTTCATTAAGCCTTGTTTCATGTTCTCAAACTACAAAGGAAAAAGCATCGACTAATGCTAATTCTGCAAAGACGGAAGTTAAGGCCACATTCCCATTGAAGATTACTGATTTTATGGATAGGCAAGTGACGATAAAAAACCAACCTAAGAGAATCGTTTCCTTATCTCCATCAACGACAGAGTTGATATACGCAATTGGTGCTGGCAAAGATGTGGTTGGTGTTACCAATTACGACGATTATCCGCCTGAAGTAAAAAGCGTTGCAAAGGTTGGAGGATACGAAGGACCTAATATTGAAGCTATATTGGCTCAGAAGCCAGATATAGTTTTTGCGTCAAATCTTTCTGGGAAGGACCAGATGGAGACTATTGAGAAATCAGGTATACCAGTGGTGGTACTTGAAGCTCAGAGCATAAACCAGATATATGATTCAATAAAGATATTAGGCGAGATCACAGGTAATGTAGAAAAGGGCAATGAAATAATAAGCAATATGAAGGATAAGATCAAAGAGATCAATGATAAAGTAAAAAATTTACCAAAAGTAAATGTGTTTTGCGTAGTTGATACAAATGGAAACTGGACGGCTGGAAAGGGTACATTCATCGATGAGCTTATTACATTGGCTGGTGGAAATAATGTAGCCAGTGATGCAAACGGATGGGCGCAGTACAGCATGGAAAAACTGATACAGAAGAACCCTGATGTTATAATTACATCGCCACATGCTGCAAACGCCAATGAAATAAAAAATATGGCGGGTTATAAGGATACAAAAGCGGCAAAGGATGGGAAAATATTTGTAATCTCCAACGATGACATTGTCACTAAGCCATCTAACAGAATCGTCTTAGGATTGGAAGAAATTGCAAAAGATTTGCACCCGGAGGCATTCAAATAAATTGAAAGTAAAAAAAGGTTTTTATTTGCTAATTTCTATTGTGATTTTGATTGCATCGCTGATGTTTTCTGCATCAGTTGGTGCAGTCAAAATGCCATTGAAAAGTATTGTTGATGTCATATTTGGTGATGGCAACAGCACAGACAAGATGATATTGTTAAATCTTAGGTTTCCAAGGATTATTGAAGCTGCTTTCACTGGGATGGGACTTTCTGTGGCAGGTACATTCTTTCAAGGACTTTTGAAGAATCCTATGGCAGATCCTTATGTTTTAGGCATATCATCAGGAGCTGCTTTCGGAGCGTCCATCGCAATTGTCTTAGGATTAGGCATTTTTGGTCTTCAATTTTTTGCATTTGCATTTGCTCTTATGACTATTTACGTAGTGTATATTTTGGCTAAAAAAGGACCGTATATTAAAATGCAGACGATGCTTCTTGCAGGCATTGCCATCAGTGCTTTTATGTCATCCATTATTTCTCTTATGATGCTTTTAAATCATGATGAAATGTCGCAGATAGTCTTTTGGACGATGGGTGGATTTAGTCTTATTAGCTGGAGCCAGATTTTTTACACAGTTCCAATAATATTGATTGGATGTATTACGCTATATGTGTTTTCTAGAGATCTCAATGTTATTATGACAGGTGAAGAGATAGCTGAGCATTTAGGTATAGACACTGAAAGAGTAAAAAAAATCATTTTGATTGTTGGTTCTTTAATAACGGCTTCCTCTGTTTCAGCAGGTGGTATAATTGGTTTTGTAGGGCTTATAGTGCCACACATATCAAGGCTAATAGTAGGCTCTGACAACAGATTTTTAGTCCCTTTTAGCGGTATTGTAGGTGCAGCGTTTTTGGTGTTTGCTGATACGCTGGCAAGGACTGTGATGGCTCCTGTAGAAATACCAGTTGGCATAATAACTGCCGCATGTGGTGGACCATTTTTCATATACCTTCTTGTTAAAAATAAAAATAAAGAGGTCAAGTGATATGTCAATCGTAAATGTGAAAGATCTTCATTTTAGTTATGGCATGATTCAAGCTTTAAAAGGTGTAAATTTTAAGATAGATGACTATAAAATGGTGGGGATACTAGGCAGCAATGGGTCTGGAAAGACTACACTTTTGAAAAACATATCAGGTTATTTGAAGCCAAGCAAAGGCAATGTATTTATAATGGGCAAAAGCGTATACAAAATGAGAGCAAAAGACAGAGCAATGCTTATTGGTTATGTTCCGCAGGATATGTATTTTGACTTTGAATTTACATCTTACGATGTTGTGATGATGGGGAGGACACCATATTTAAGAAGGTTTCAACGAGAGACCGAAAAAGACGCAAGCAGCGTAAAAGAAGCGATGATTCTTACAAACACATGGGATCTTAAGGATAGATATGTAAATGAATTAAGCGGTGGTCAAAGACAAAGGGTTTACATTGCAAGGGCATTGGCTCAAGAGCCTAAGATATTGCTATTGGATGAGCCGATTTCACATTTAGATGTAAAATATCAAATAGAAGTGCTTTCAATACTTAAACAGTTGACCGCCAAGAAAATACTTGTATTTGCTGTTCTACATGACATTAACTTATCGTCTCAATTTTGCGATTTTATTCTGCTTATGAAAGATGGAGAGATTATATCAATGGGGACACCGAATGAAGTTATAACTGCAGAAAATATGAAGATGGCTTTTTCTGTCGACGCAGATGTAATTAGAAATCCTATTACAGATACACCGCTCATTGTTCTTTCAAAAAATAAGGGGATGATTTAAAAATTGTTTAAAGCATTTATGATAGCCGGAACTCATTCTGGCGCAGGGAAGACTACCATTACTATTGGCATAATAGGATATCTTTCTAAAAAGTACAACGTCGTACCGTTTAAAGTTGGGCCTGATTACATTGACACAGCGTATCACAGGTTTGCATCTGGAAATTTCTCGTATAATTTGGATGTTTACATGCTTGGAGAAGACTACGTGAAAAAGTCGTTTTTAAAGCACGCTTTATCTGGAGATGTAGCAGTTGTAGAAGGTGTCATGGGGATGTACGATGGAACGAATAATACAAGCTATGGCAGCAGTGCACATGTGGCAAAACTTTTAAACTTACCTGTCATACTTGTCGTTGATGCATCTGGTATGGCTGCAAGTGTATCTGCATTAGTTAAAGGCTATATAGAATATGATAAAGATGTAAGTGTTGTAGGAGTAATTTTCAACAGAGTTGGCAGTGAAAAATACTACAATCTTTTAAAAGAATGCATAGAAAGAGATTTAGGCATAAGGGCATTTGGATATCTTCCACACGATGATAGGGTCAGTTTACCTGAAAGGCATTTAGGACTTACACCCATATTTGAGACAAAGGGAGATCACAATTTCAGCATTTTGTACGACAGCATAGGGAAATTCATAGACGTAGATGGCATTCTCGATGCATGTGATGTGGATTTGAAAAAAGATGATTCAGACGAAGGAAAAGTGACAGTAAGAATAAGAGAAACTGTCAAGATTGCACTTGCATACGATGAAGCTTTTAACTTTTACTACCAAGATAGCTTAGATTCATTGATTGAGTCAGGAGGGAAGCTAATCCCATTTAGTCCTCTACGTGATGATGCTATTCCAAAAGGTGTGTCGGGAATTTACTTAGGTGGAGGATTTCCTGAGGTTTTTGCTGAAAGATTAAGCAAAAATCATTCGATGTTATCTTCAATTAAAGAAAGTATTGAAAAAGGAATGCCAGTCTATGCAGAATGTGGTGGTCTTATGTACCTTGCGAAAAAAAATCGTGGATTTAAATGGAGCTGAATACGATATGGTAGGAATATTCGATTTAGATGCCATTATGACGAAAAGATTAGTCAATTTTGGCTACGCCAAGGCAAATGTCGTTAAAGACAATGTGCTGTTTAAAAAAGGAGATACTGTTTCTGGGCATGTTTTTCACAACTCGAAGATGTCAGGGCTACACGATGATTTTGCGTATGAAGTGCATAAACCACATTCTGAAGAAAAGTGGTCATGCGGATATGTGTACAAAAATTGTTTAGGTACCTATTTTCACATCAATTTATTGAAATATCCAAATGCTGTAGACAGGTTTATAGGCCATTGCAGAGATTACGCACGGGAGATGAGTAAGTATGGCGCTTAAGATAATGCTTCAAGGTACGGCCTCATCTGTCGGGAAAAGCTTGTTGGTAGCTGCTCTCTGCAGGATATTCAAGCAGGATGGATATTCGGTTGCACCATTTAAGTCACAAAATATGGCGCTTAATTCCTTTATCACAGATGAAGGTCTTGAGATGGGTAGAGCACAAGCTGTACAAGCTGAAGCTGCAGGCATAAAACCGTCGGTACTTATGAATCCGATACTTTTAAAGCCAAGCTCAGACAAAAATTGTCAGGTTATATTAAGAGGCAGAGTTTATGACAGCATGGATGCATCTTGTTACCAGAATTTTAAGCCCAAACTTTTAAATATGATAAAAGAGGATTTTGATAAGCTTAGCCAGTCATACGATATCGTCGTGATAGAGGGTGCTGGAAGTCCTGCTGAGATCAATCTCAGAGAAAAGGATGTAGTAAATATGGGATTGGCGAAGTTGGTGGATTCACCAGTATTGATAGTGGGTGACATAGATAAAGGTGGTGTTTTTGCATCTATTGCAGGTACATTATTGCTTTTAAATGATGATGAAAGAGAAAGGGTAAAAGGTGTCATAATAAATAAATTTAGAGGCGACATGGAAATATTAAAGCCGGGCTTAAAGATGCTAGAGGATATAATTAATAAAGACGTCATTGGAGTTGTTCCGTACATGGACGTATATGTTGATGAAGAGGACAGTGCAACAGATGCTTATTACAGGAGAAAAAGCGGTGGAGCTATCGACATTGCGATTTTAAATCTTCCGCATATATCCAATTTTACTGATTTTGAGCCATTAAAGAAGATTCAAGATGTAAATGTAAGATACATAAATAAAGGAGAGAAAATCGGTGACTGCGACATCTTGATAATACCAGGCACGAAAAATACGATAGGTGATCTTAAAGTACTTAAAAATGCTGGATTATACGATGAGATTTTGAATTTAAGAAAGATGGGAAAGCTTATAATCGGTATATGTGGCGGATATCAGATGCTGGGAAAAAGTATATGGGATCCGCATCACATAGAAGGGCCTATTAGTGAGATAGAAGGTTTAGGATTATTAGACATAGAGACGGTTATTTCAAATGAAAAGATCACAACACAGGTGAAAGCTCAAATTTCTGATGATTTGCCTGATTTTTTATCGCCGCTTAGAGGACTATTTGTAGATGGATACGAAATACACATGGGCATAAGCTCTACAAAAGAGAAAAATTTTTCCAATATTTTATCGAGAAATGATGAAAGGATATTTGTCAGTGATGGATGTGTAAGCAGTGATGGAAAGGTGTTTGGCACGTATATGCATGGTATATTTGAAAACACGGACTTTACAAAGAGGCTTATAAATATCGTCAGAAAATCAAAAGGCTTCAAGGAGATAGATTACATTGAACATTACAGGGAATTTAAAGAAAAAGAGTACGACAGACTGGCATA
>JASBVU010000470.1 GCA_029960905.1 Thermoanaerobacterium sp. | reverse complement strand
ATGGGACTTGTGCCAGAGTATAAATTAGGTAGGATATTTAGGGACATATCAGGTAGAATGAACAAAAAGATTGCGGAAAATGCAGATTATGTTTATTTTATGGTTTCAGGCATACCTTTAGAAATAAAAAATAATTGCTTATAGTAATGTGGTGAACATGATGGATGAGATAAAAGCTTTTATATTATCGTTTCAATTTATGACAAGGATACCTATTAACGTTCAAATTGATGTAGATAGAAATGATTTTCACAAGATGGTTAAATATTTCCCATTTGTAGGAGGATTTGTTGGTGCTGTTGCATGTTTTATATTTTATGCTGTGAAAAATATATTTCCCCGGGAAATAGCCATTACAATAGCTACAGCTTCATCGTATATTCTGACAGGTGCTATGCATATTGATGGATTTGCTGATACTTTTGACGGTCTTTTTAGCAATAGAAGCCGCGACAGAATGCTTGAGATAATGAGGGATTCAAGGCTTGGGACAAATGGAGTGCTTGCCTTGGTTTTTTTGGTAATTTTAAAGATATTTTTTTTAAGTAGCATCAAGGGTAATCTTATATATTCAACATTAATATTGATGCCTCTCTTTGGACGCTTTTCCATAATTTTAGCAGCGTATGCATCTAAATCGGCAAGAGGTGGAGAAGGTCTGGGAGGACTTATCATAGGTAAAATATCTATCGTTGAGCTAATATTAGGCTTATTGCTTACATTAGTTATTGGCATATATTTTGTTCATTTCACAGTATTATTGAAGCTTTTAGCCGTTTCATCAGTTGTCACATATATTATCACTAAGTACATATCGATGAGAATAGGTGGCATGACAGGTGATACATTAGGTGCAGTAAATGAAATTGCAGAGCTTGTAATTGCTACTTCGATGTATCTAATGAGCATCACAAAATTGTAGAAGCTTAAAAAGGAGAGATGGGAAATCCATTCCATTATCAGATGTTGTGATTGCTTATTTATCGATTAAAAATGACATGATGATATTCTCATTTGATAAACATTTTAAGTTGATAGATGGACTTAAATTGTTTGACCATATAGCCATTTAACTGTATAATGTATTAAAGACAGTTCGCAAAATCCTGTCTATAAACAAAACTACGGAGGAGATAAAATTGAACAGTAAAACTAAGAAGATAGTCTATGGAGCATTGATCGCTGCAGTGTACGCAGCCGTCACAGTGGCCCTTGCGCCAATAAGCTATGGGCAAGTTCAAGTAAGGGTTGCTGAAACGCTGACAATTATGCCTTTCTTTTCGTCTTATTCAATTTTTGGACTTTTTGTAGGATGTATAATTGCAAATATGATAGGCGGAAATGGAATATTCGATGTGGTTTTTGGTTCTTTAGCGACGCTAATCAGTGCTGTAATCACGTACTATATTGGCAAATCAAATCTTAGATATAAGCGATATTTGGCACCATTGCCACCTGTTGTCATAAATGCAATCATCATTGGAATAGAATTAAATTTCCTTTACAAACTGCCGCTTGTAGCTTCAATGCTGTGGGTTGGATTAGGCGAGATGATAGCGTGCTATGTGCTGGGATTGCCATTGCTTTTGTATATAGATAAAAATGACAAGATAAAAAGCATGATCGGATAGACTTAATATACATTTAATTTGAAATAGCTTTTGCATCCTGATAAAATAAAATCAGGATTATTTTTTTTTGAGGAAGATGTTATGTTTGGGTATATAAAACCGTACAAACCTGAGATGAAGATAAAAGATTACGATGTTTTTAAAGCGTATTACTGTGGGCTTTGCAAGGAGATTGGAAGAAGATATGGCGAGATAAGCCGATTGACTCTAAACTATGAGCTTACGTATCTTGCAATTTTTTTATCAGGATTATCTGACGAGGAAGTAAACATAAGAAAAGAAAGTTGTGTGGCAAATCCGTTTAAGAAAAAACCTATTATGAAAGAAAATCCGTATATTGCTTATGCGGCAGATATGAATGCGATACTCATGTATTATAAATTTTTGGATGACAAGAAAGATGATAAAACTTTAAATGCATCTTTATTAGAGTTTTTTTTCAAGACAAAAT
>JASBVU010000469.1 GCA_029960905.1 Thermoanaerobacterium sp. | reverse complement strand
TTCTATATCGAAACATTGGTTTACGCTTCGTTTTGTTCAGTTTTCAAGGATCCATCAAATGCAGCTTTTAAATTTTATCATAAACTTGATTCAATATCAAGTTTATCATCCGTATTGAACGGACGATTAATAATATATCATGAAACAAGTCACTTGGCAACTACTTTTTCAAAAAAACTTTTCTTTCCTGTTCTCAAGTCAAAAAACATATTCCTAACACTACCTTCACCACTTTTTGAAATCAACTAATACTTTAGAGACTTAGGATTGTACGTTTTAACTTTCAAAACATCTAACACTGCTAAAAAATGGATTTATTGTTTGTTCCATTTTATCGTATAGATTTATTTTTCTAATTTTGAATGGATCAGACTTTCTCTTTCCAATTGGGCACGTGATCTCGTTCTTTTTTACAACTGTATTGAAGTATTAAACCATATCGCCGGCAAAAAGAATCTACCCAACCTACATGAAGGGTCTCCGTGAACAAACATCATAAAGCAACTGCTCAAATAGAGAAGTGCGCTTCAAAAATGATGACTTTCAAATTCAAAAAAAGAAAGAATATCTTTAGACCGGCTTTTGGCATAGTATCTATACAAAATCCTATGAATGCTACCATTCCATCCTCTTTAAGTGGAAAACCTCTTCATAAAATTCCATGTTATAAATATTCGATTCCAAACATAAATTTTTAGAATAATAGCGTTAAAGATAAACAATGACGTCTTCAAGGATAGAATTGAAAACGGAAAATGAAGGTTTACGAGAAAAAAACAGGAAACAATCCACCTGTTAATTCCTCCTTCATTTCCAATCAAAATACTTGACGTTGCTAAGAAATTCGTTTTATTTTTAAAAAATAGCTTGCTTTGTTTTCATAATAAAATGAAATCACTAAGAGAAATAAAAATGGATAGAAGGTTCCTATGATTCAAATGATTGATAAGAAGGGGTGATGAAATGGATTTTATGGTTGACTTTCATATATTAATGAAACTTGTCATTTCCGCAGTGTTAGGATTAATCATTGGTCTTGAACGTGAATTAAAAAGAAAACCGGTTGGTTTAAAAACTAGTTTAGTTATATCGATTGTCAGCTGTCTGTTGACAATCGTTTCAAGTGAATCTGCGTATGTATTTCCCGGAGCTCATGATGTGAATATTCAAATGGATCCACTCCGTCTTGCCGCTCAAATTGTTTCAGGGATCGGTTTTTTAGGAGCGGGCGTCATTTTGCGCAAAGGCAATGACAGTATATCAGGTTTGACAACTGCTGCGATTATCTGGGGGGCTGCTGGGATTGGAATTGCAGTTGGAGCCGGCTTTTACTTTGAAGCGATCGCCGGGGTTGTCTTACTGATCATCAGCGTAGAAATAATTCCTCTTATTTTTCTTGTGATTGGGCCTAAAAAATTGCGTGAAAAAGAAGTATTGCTCAAAATGACTATTAAAAACAAAGAACAAATTCAAGAAGTAATTGATATTATTCAAAAAGATAAAATTACCATTGAAAATATTCATATTAAAGACCTCAAAGATGGAAATACCCACCTGCTAGAACTAAATGTGTCCGTAGATTTTCGAAGAAGGACTACTCATCTGTACTACTCTGTTTCTGAAATTCCCGGAGTGGAAAACGTGGAAATCGAAAGTCTCTAATTTTTAACGACGTTTTCCATATGTAGCAAAGGCTCTCTCCAGCTTGAATACAGTCGTGGCGATGAAAAGGATAAAAATATAAAAAACTTCTTGTCTTTTTAATACAAAATCATTATAATATAATTGTTCATTTTAAGAGTCACATAAAAACCGGGGCATTAGCTCAGCTGGGAGAGCGTCGTGCTGGCAGCGCGAAGGTCAGGGGTTCGAGCCCCCTATGCTCCATCAACAAAAACATGGATACAGTGCGGTTTTACCACATGGTAACCGCACTGTTTTTTTGTACATTTTGATATTAGCAAACATAATGCAACTCTTTATTATAACTAAATGTAATAAAGCTTTATTTTGATTCTATTTCCCTACAATTGAGAGTATAAAATATTTTGTGTAAATGAATAAAAGAAAGGAAGACCTTTTT
>JASBVU010000468.1 GCA_029960905.1 Thermoanaerobacterium sp. | reverse complement strand
AGAACCAATTGGATCTCGCACAATTGCAAAACGATATAACCTTGGTGTAAGTTCGGCAACAATCAGAAATGAGATGGCTGACCTTGAAGAGATGGGGTACCTTGAACAACCTCATACGTCTGCAGGCAGAATACCATCTGATAAGGGATATAGATTTTATGTTGATAATATATTAGAGCACTATTTAAATGAGAGTCGCGACGATGAAGTAGAAACCATTGATGAAGTATTTGCTGAGATAGATGATATAGTGAAGAAATATGCTAGGCTATTATCTAGTATTACCAATCACACTATTGTGGTTAAAATGCCTCGAATTGACGAAAATACGATTAAGAGAATACAGATACTACCTGTTGATTCAAACAAATTGATACTTCTTGTCATGACAGAATCGGGCATTATGAAAAACTATTTAATAAGCTTAAAGGACAATATTGATAATAATTTGTTTGAGTTTTTAAATAACTTAATCAACAATAAAATGATAGGAAAAAGAAAAAGAGAAGTGGACCAAACATTGAGAGATGAGATTAAAAGAGAGTCTGGTAATGCTATTGGAATAATAGACAAGATTACAGATACGATTATAAATGGCTTAAAGCAGATGGATGAGACGGACTTGTACTCGGAAGGCATTTCAAATATTCTAAACTTTCCTGAATACAAGGACCTTTTAAAAGCCAAGATGTTTTTCGATCTAATTGATAATAAAGATATTATGAATTCAGTGCTGGAGCCTTTAGATGATTCAATCGATGTTACTATTGGCAGTGAAAGCAAGTTTGAGGAAATGTGGGATTTAAGCATAATCAAATCTACTTATAAGATAAACGGTGAGGTTGTTGGGACTTTTGGCATTATTGGGCCTACAAGGATGAATTACAAAAGGCTTATAAATGAAATAAATACGATGTCAAACGAGTTATCAAAAGTCTTATCATATATATATCAAGAAAATAAGAGGTGAAACAATTGGACAGAGAAAAAGATACGATAGAAAATAAAAGCAATTTAGAAGAGGATTTAAAAGATAATACAACCGATGCTAATAACCCTCAAAATGACATGGAAGACAGCATTGGTACGGGGAATCCCGATCAAAATGAAGAAAAAAATTATGAAGGAGAAATTGAAGAATTGAAAAATAAGCTTAAGCAGAAAGAAGACGAAGCGAATGAATACTTAGAGATGGCTCAAAGGCTGAAAGCGGAATTTGAAAATTACAGAAAAAGGACAGAAAAAGAAAAAGCCGATCTCGTTGAGTATGGCAAAGAACAAGTAATCTTAGATATATTGCCTGTTGTAGATAATTTTGAGAGAGCTCTTGAAGCGACTCACAGTGACAACGAGGAAATAGCTTCATTTAAAGAAGGTGTCAATTTAATATACAGGCAATTTAAAGGTATTTTGGAAAAACTGGGTGTTAAAGAAATAGAGTCTTTGGGTCAAATATTTGATCCATACAAACATCATGCTGTTATGCAGGAAGAGGTAGAGGATAAGAAGGAAAATGAGATAATTGAAGTTTTTCAAAAGGGATATATGTTTAATAATAAAGTAATAAGACCTAGTATGGTCAAAGTAGCAAAATAAAGTATAGGAATAGGAGGAATAGATTATGGGAAAAATTATAGGAATTGATCTTGGCACAACTTTTTCATGTGTAGCTGTCATGGAAGGAGGACAGCCAGTAGTTATACCAAACTCAGAAGGTGCTAGGACAACGCCATCTGTTGTGGCATTTACAAAAGAAGGTGAAAGATTAGTAGGTCAAGTTGCAAAAAGGCAGGCTATTACAAACCCTGAGAGGACAGTTATGTCTATAAAGAGACACATGGGTTCTGACTACAAAGTCACTATTGATGGAAAGAGTTATACACCGCAGGAGATTTCAGCAATGATATTGCAGAAATTAAAAGCTGATGCTGAAGCGTACTTAGGAGAGAAAGTTACAGAAGCTGTAATAACAGTTCCTGCGTATTTCAATGACAGTCAAAGGCAGGCAACTAAAGATGCAGGTAGGATAGCAGGACTGGATGTAAAGAGAATCATAAACGAGCCTACTGCGGCTTCTTTAGCCTATGGACTTGACAAGCAA
>JASBVU010000467.1 GCA_029960905.1 Thermoanaerobacterium sp. | reverse complement strand
GGGTAACTTTTTCTAGTATTTTTAAGTCTATCAATGTAGAAATATATTTAGAACACTTATCAGTATCAATACCTATTTTTGTAGATATTTCATTTAATTTACTGCTTCCCATAGCTATTGCTTCTATTATTGAATTATACAGAGCAGGTTCTCTAACTTCTTGCCTTAGCAACAATTTAGGTTCTTCGTAGAGATATGATGATTTATCTAATATTTTCGTCTTAATATTTTCATATACACCATATTTATCATTGAAAATACTTAAATATTGAGGAATACCGCCTAAAACACCGTATGCTATAACTTGTTCTTCAAAGCTGTAGCTTGGGAAAAACTTTCTACTGTCAAAAAAGTTAAATGGTTCAACTATTAATTGTGATGTTCTTCTTCCGTATAATGGGCTTTTATAGCTTAATACTTCTTTTTCAATAAAGCTCATAGAAGATCCGCAGACAATCAAAAAAAGTCTTGTATCTTTTAAATGATGATCTATTAAATTTTGTAATAGTGAAGGAATACTTTTATTTGAATTAACGATATAGGGAAATTCATCTATGACAACGACTAAACGTTCATCTTTAGCTTTCTGCCCTAAAAATAAAAAAGCTTTTTCCCATGATTCAAATTTTCCTACTATTCCATTAAGTTCATAATACGAAAGTATTTTATCTGAGAAAGAGTCAAGGGCAATTTTATCATTGTACTCTTCAGCGACAAAAAATATTGACGGCTTATCTTTGCAGAATTCAGTCAGCAATGTAGTTTTTCCAACGCGCCTTCTTCCATACATAACTATAAAGTGAAATCTATCCTCATTGTAAAAATTATTTAAAGTTTTAAGTTCATACTCTCTTCCAATAAACATAAATTCACCTCAATAATTAACTTATAAGTTAGTAACTTTAAAGTTAGTAAATATAAAGTTAATTATATTATATCACATACGTTTAATATTATAATTATTTTATACAAACGTAATACATTTTTAAAGTCTAAAAAACCTTGATATTTAGCTGTTTATCTGGATCGATATTTTCCAAACGTAATACATTTTTAGCGAAATACAATTTCCAGGATTAAAATGTATTACGTTTGGAAAAGTCGAAAAGCTAAAACCCTTGTAAAATCTGAATTTAGAGGCATAAAAAAATGTATTACATTTGTAAAAATGAATTTATTATGACAATTTTCATTTAATATATCTTAAGATAATCTGTTTCTAATTTTGTTGCGAATATATTTGCAGATTTTGTTGCAAATTATACCTTGTTTTAAGTAAATTATACCACAAAACAACCTATATATGCAACAAAATTATTCTTTTGTTGTCAATAATTTTGTAAAAATTTGTTTCCATATAAAGAGATTAATCTCTTTTATAACACAAAAAACATATTACTTAATCTAAAGATAGAAAATAAATTTAATACGATATTTCAACAATTGCGTACCATAAATGACTTTATTTAAGTTGCTTTTAGATCTAACTATAGATGAGAAAAATTAATAATAATTAAATAAATAAACTTTATCTTTTGGTGTTATTATATAATTGTGGACACGAAAAGTTTAACACGATAGAATATATTTATAAAAGGTAGTTTTAAACAATGTCCAAAAACGGTATTCGATATTCAGAAGAATTTAAACAGCAGATTATTGAGCTATATAGCCATCTGAGCCGTGAGTATAGTAGCAACAGTAACAATATATAAGTGGATAAAGCAGTTTCTCCTGTACAGATATCAGATAATGAAGAAATAACTGCTAGTGTGCTGCGTTTGTGCGATAATCTTGCCCCGAGAAGGTAGGAAAAACGCCAGTATGTCAGAAATGACGTGACAACTAACTCGCCTGAATTCAGAGGTGAAATTCCTCTGCCACACGGAATTAACGTCTATGAGGCATATCAAAGCTGGAATGGTGTGCGTGCTAATACTCCTGCATGCAATGATAGGTCGCTAACTGTCATTGTATGAAGCCAGGTGAAGTCGTAACCTAAAAACCTAAACCAAAAGGCATGGTGTAATAATGGTACGGGCATCCAGACCCATGGAGACGAAAGAAAGGTACGTTCGAAGCTCCGTTAATTTCTGCCACAGA
>JASBVU010000466.1 GCA_029960905.1 Thermoanaerobacterium sp. | reverse complement strand
CACATGATGGGGTATAACAATCTCGATAATGTCGAAGTTGTAGCTGCATGTGACATAAATAAAGACAGGGTTGAAAAGTTTGCAAAGAAATATGAGGTACCCGAGACTTTTACTGATTACAATGAAATGCTTAAAATGAAGGAGATTGATGCGGTAAGCGTGACAACTTGGAACAATGTTCATGCACAGGCGAGCATAGCTGCACTTAAGGCAGGCAAACATGTACTCTGCGAAAAACCGTTAGCTTTAAATGCAGTAGAGGCAGAAGAAATGGTTTCTGCTGCAAAGGAAAATGGCAAATTGCTCATGGTAGGATTCTGTAGAAGATTTGGTGAGAATACCAAGGCTTTAAAAAGTTTTATTGAAAAAGGTGATTTTGGCAAAATATATTATGCAAAAACTGGATGTTTGAGGAGATGGGGTAATCCCGGTGGATGGTTTTCAGATAAAAGTAGATCTGGAGGTGGCCCCGTCATTGATCTTGGAGTGCATATAATAGATCTTGTCAGGTATTTGGCTGGAAAACCCAAACCTGTTTCAGTAACTGCATCAACATTTAATTATATAGGCATGAAACCAAATATAAAAGGCATAGAGAAGTATTATTCGGCTGATTATAGCGAATTTAATGATGTAGAAGACTGTGCTACAGCTTTAATAAAATTTGATAATGGCATGACTTTATTCTTTGAAGCAAGTTGGGTGCAGAATATAAAGGAAGATAAACTATATCTTGAACTTTACGGAGATAAAGCAGGAGCACAAATGGAACCTGAATTTGAATTATATGAAACAAGAGGAGACTATTTGACTACTGTAAAACCAGCTATTGATTTGGCAAACAGCAGTTTTGAACATAATTTTAAGGAAGAAATAAAGCATTTTATAGATTGTATAGTAAATGGAACGGAATGTTTAAATCCTGGTGAAGATGGAGTAGAAATAATGAAAATACTTGATGCGATATATGAATCTGCCAAAACAGGCCATGAAGTTATTATAAAGTAGAGGGGGTATAATATTGAAATTAGCAGTAAGTGCCTGGAGTTTAGAGAAAAAATTATTTAGCAATGAAATGAGTATATTTGATTTTGTTGAATTTTGCAATGGAAATAATATTGAGCATATGGAGCTATTAGATTGTTTCTGGAAAGATGAGAATGATATAGATGAGATTAATAAACTTCTTTCTAAATATAATATCGATGTGGCGGCATATTCTATAGGAAACGATTTTGTACAAGAAAATTTTTCTGAGAGAAAAAAACAGATTGATGCAGTAAAGAAGAGTATAGACATAGCATGTAGACTAAATACGAAAATAGTAAGGGTATTTGGCGGAGACGTGAAAAAAGGTATATCATTCGATTATGCAAAAGGATGGATTGTAGAATCTTTAAAAGAATGCGTTATATATGCAGAACAAAAAAATGTTACCCTTGTAT
Source organism: Thermoanaerobacterium sp. (assembly GCA_029960905.1). Taxonomy (GTDB): domain Bacteria; phylum Bacillota; class Thermoanaerobacteria; order Thermoanaerobacterales; family Thermoanaerobacteraceae; genus Thermoanaerobacterium. The sequence goes on along the minus strand of JASBVU010000466.1, from coordinate 660 downwards.
TAGAAAACCACGGTAAACTTGCTGGCAAAGCGAATCAGATAAAAAATATCATCGAGGAAGTAGGTTCTGATTATTTGAAGGCAAACGCCGATGTCGGTAACTTTTTGCTTGTGAATGAAGATCCATATAAAGCGATAGAGGGACTTAAAGACTATATTGGATATATCCATTTAAAAGATTTAAAGCGAGTTATTGATGAGGAGATAGGATATTATTCAATTGATGGCTCAAAATATCAGGGTACTATTGTAGGAAAAGGATATGTTCCTATTAAAGAAATTATTAGTTTACTACAACATGTTGGCTATAATGGATTTTTATCAATTGAATATGAGGGAATAGGAGATCCAATACAGGATACCATAGAAAGTATTAATATTGTCAAATTATTTCTTACTTAAGGCATGTTTAATGTCTTAAGTACAGAAAAGGATGATTTTAAATATGGATTATTTTTTTGAAGGGAAATATATACCCGTTTTAGACGATGTTGATGTATTAGTTGTAGGAGGCGGAACTGCTGGTACTGTCGCAGCCATTGCCGCAGCTCGAAGTGGTGGAATTAAAGTTATGATTGTTGAACAATTTGGTTCTTTAGGGGGTACTGAGACGCAAGCTCTTGTAACCCCTATGATGAATACACAGATAAATGGCAATCCT